>JAIVGU010000136.1 GCA_020201445.1 Halobacteriales archaeon | reverse complement strand
GCCCCATGCGAAGCCGTCCAGCACGACGAGGAGGGCGGGGCGGCGGGGCGGGCGGGGCGCGGGGGCCACGCGGGGGCGCACCCCAGGGGCGGTGTTAAGGCTGCGGCGGCACCGGCTCGCCGTCCGCGGAGAAGCGGTAGCCCGGCGGCGGGGTGAAGCCGTGGAAGAGGTGGGAGTAGAGGGTGAACTCCTGCTCCAGGGTGGCGCCGGAGTCGAAGAGGCACGCGCCGCCGAGCACCCCGGGCACCGGCGGGGTGCACACCTGCGAGCCGGAGCCCGCCATGCCGCCCGCGAAGACGATGAGCGTGAGGGTCCAGCCGGGGCCGACGCCGGCGTCGCCCAGGACCGTCGTGTTGGCCGTGGCGAGCAGCGGCGAGACCCCGACGGTGCTGTTGAGGTCGGCGCCCTCGTTGATGTCCTGCGACGTCCCCCGCACGACGAGGCGAAGCTGGTCGCCCAGCGACTGGGTGGGCTGCCACACCAGCTCGTGCTGCGTCCAGGCCGGCGCCGCGTCGAGGGCGATGTCGGTGACGGCGTTGTCCCGCGTGACGTTGGCGACGCCGGGGACGTTGGGGACCGAGCAGAGCGTGATGGCGAGGCCGACCGTGGAGGTGCTGCACTCGATGAAGCCGCGGAACACGTAGGCCGTGACGTAAGGCCGCGTCGCCGCGTCCGGCTCCATCAGGATGCGCAGGGGGCGGTCGGTGCCGTCCACCTCGCCCGTGGTGGAGGCGTCGTGGAAGCCGGCGCGGTGCGCCACCACCGCGTAGAGCCCCGGCGGCAGGGGCGGGAACGCGAAGGCGCCGGTCGCGGTGGTGTTCGCCCACAGCGTCCCGCCGGGCCCCTTGGTGGAGAGCTGCACGTGGGCCAGGGGCCGGATGCCGGTGTCCACGACGATGCCATGCAGCACGCCCGCCAGCGCCGCGGGGGCGTCCTCCTCCGCCACGCCGTGCGCACAGCCCGCGAGGGCGGTCGCCAAGAGCGTCGCTACCATGCCAACCACCCAGCCGGACATGCCACCGCAACGGAGGGCTGGGAAAAAAATGCTTGTCACCAAAGTGGCAACATCAAGGAAGTGGGGCGCCCAGTGGGACGGTTGCCAAGCTCTCGTAGGTGGACCCCGCGAGGCCGGTGCGCGAGCGGTAGAGCACCACGGCATCGGCGACCAGCGCGCCCCACGCCTCGCCCGCGTGGCGCCCGCACCAGGCCGTGAGGTCCTGCGGCTGCGGCAGGCGCGCCAGCGTCAGGTGCGGCGTGAATGGGTGCGCCTCCGGGACGCCGAGCGCCTGCGTGGCGAAGCGCACCCGTTGCGCCACGGCGTCGAGGCCCGGCGCCTGCACCCCCGCCCAGGCGATGCGGGCGTGGCGCGCCTCCGGGAACCCCCCGAGCCCGGCCAAGGCCCCCCGCACGGGAGCGGCCCCGCGCAGCTCCGCCCGCAGCGCCGCCTCCACGGGGGCCGCGTCCGGCACCTCGCCCAGGAACCGCAGCGTCAGGTGGAGGTTGGCGGGCGGCATGACGCGGGCGCCGCGGGCCTGCCGCCCCAACTCCTGCACAGCCTCGGCGAGGCGGGGGCCCGCCTGGACGGGGATGCCCACGAAGAGGCGCACGCCCCTTGCTCCGTTCCTGCGGCTCATAGCCTTTGGCCACACCTGGCGGACGGCGGGGGGAACCGCTAAGATTGCCACGCCGGTTCCCCGCGGCATGGTCCCCTCCCGCCTGCTCCTTGCCCTTGCGCTGGCCGCCTGCGGCGCCCTCCCCGCGGCCGCGGGCCCACCTGGCAACGTCGTCTACTCCTGGCGGGCCCTGGCCGGCCCCAGCCTCGACCTCAAGGACGGCGCCGGCGTGGTGGACCCCACCGACGCCGCCAACCCCTGCACCACCCTGCTGCACGGCGCCCAGCCGCAGACCGGCCCCCAGGGCGACTGGCCGGCCCACCTTGGGATCGCCACCAACCTGGACGGGCCAGCCGTCGGCGTCAGCCGCCTCTCCCCGCCCCTCGCGCCCGCCGGCGGCTGGCTGCCCGGCAGCGGCGGCGTCCCGCTCGGCATCCCCTGCCCCCTCCCCGGCTCCGGGGCCGGCAGCCTGTGGCTGGTGTGGAGCGGCATGGACTGGCACGCGGGCAAGGACGAGACCTTCACCGAGTTCGACCTGTGCCTGCAGCTCGGCTTCTTCGCCCTCCCCGGGGTCGGCTGCTTCCCCGGCACAGCCAACCTGCGCGTCGTCGCGTCCGCCTGCACCGACTGGCCGGCGGCCACGTTCACCCACGACTACGCCGACCAGAAGGGCGAGGAGATCAACGGCATCCCGTGGGACACGCTGGCGACGAAGAGCGACGCCCTCTCCTGCCCCGTCCGCCACTCGCACAACTACACGGCCGACGTGACGGACCTGGGCAACTTCCGCGCCGCCTTCGGCGACCGGCTCATCAAGAACGCGGACCTCGTCCACCCTGGCACCGGAACCACCTACGTCGCCGTCTGCTGGCACCTTGAGTACCTGCTCTTCACCGACCCCCAGCACTGGCCGCCCATCCCCTACGTCGCCGAGGGGCACGACTGGTTCCTGGTCGTCGACCACGCCGACCCGCTCGGCCCCGCCAACGTCGCCGCCGCCCACGGCGCTGCGCGGCGTCTACAGCGGCAGCGAGACCGCCGCGGGGCAGAACGGCTACGGCCCGTGCCCGACCACCGCGCCGCCGCCCCCGGCAAGCCCCAAGCCCCTGCCGCTCATCTGACACGGCCCGCCGGCCGCGCGCGAGCGCCCGTCACGGCAGCGTGATGTCCAGCACCTGGTACGCCACGCCCTCCAGGATGGCGAGCCCCTCCCCCGCCGCGGCCGCCGTGACCTGCCACGCCCCCGCCGGGTGCTCCAGGGAGTGCGGGTACATCGCCATCCCCGTCGTCGCGGGCGTCTTGCTCGCCTCGTACACCTTGCCGTCGGGCGCAGTGACGCGGATGGCCAGGACGCCCGGGCCGACCGGGGCCGTGGCGGTGTCCCGCAGGAACAGCCCGAACGAGACGCGGTCGTAGCCCTCCTTCAGCACGACGGTCTCGGTCGGCGCCTTCGGGTCCGTCGCCGCCTTGGTCGCGCAGAACTCCACGGCCTGCACCACCGCCTCGCGCCCGTGGCAGAACACGAGGTCCTGGTGCGCCGGGACGAGCACCCGGCCGTGGAAGCCGTAGCCATGGCCCGTCACCGCGTAGCCGCCGTAGCCGTCGATGGCCAGCCTCGAGATGAACCCGAGCCGCGCGTCGTAGACCAGCGTCAGCGTCCGCGCGCCCGTCATGCGGACGGTGGCCGTGCCCGCCGCCGCGTCCACCGACTCCACCGTCGCCGCGAGCGGGGCGCCGGTGTACCACTGCGTCTGCCACGCCTTGCCGGCCACCAGCGGGAACTGGAGCGGCACGATGGCGCGGTCGTGCGCGTCGAAGCCGAGCGTCGCGGGATCGACCTCGCCGAAGCCGGGGAAGTGCAGCAGGAGGACGCCGTCGTCGAGGCGGTCCGCCATGCCCAGGACGTAGCGGCCCGCGTCCGTGCCGACCACCACGGCGTCCAGCTCGGCGGAGATGCCGTAGGGCGGCGCCGAAAACGAGACGTGCCACCACTCGCCCAGCCGCCACGCCGGCGGCGCGTCCAGCGTCGCCTCCGCGCGGGGCAGGGTCGGGAGCCTGCTCTCGGCGCCCAGCAGCAGGCCGCCGGGAGTGGGACTTGGCGCCGCCGCCTGCTCGACGCAGCCACCCGTGGCCCCCGCCAACAGGAGAAGGACGAACGGGATCGCAGCGGCCCTGGCCACGCCGCGCGATGGCCGCGTGCCCCTTCAAGCTGCCGCCGCTGACGGCGCCGAGCGGTCTGGCACCGCTGCCGCAGGCACCGCGGCCCCACCGATAGCCCCGAGCGGATTCGAACCGCTGTCGCAGGATTCAAAGTCCCGAATCATTGGCCTCTAGACCACGGGGCTGTGGGGCCCGCGACACGGCGGTGCTTCATGAAGGCGCCGCACCAAGGATGCCCCTGCCGGCGGCTCGGGGGGCAACCTATTCCAACTCCCGCGTCCAATCAGTGGTTGGTCACACGCCCAGAAGAGCACAACACCTATGGGAGTTCCCTCCCTGGATTGGTGCTGGCAACAAACGCCCCGGCCCGAGGTGGAATGGGGCAGCCGGCAGCTTCCGTTTTGTTTCGGCTCGGGCCGTGTGGCCGTTTCCTCTCAGGGGCCAGCCGCCTTGGCGGTCCGCCAGCGGTCCGATGCGCGCGCGGGTGGCTGGCCGTCGCGCTGGTGGTTGGCACCACGCAGCAACTCCCGGACACGGAAGGGCAGGGCCGCGGGTTCGGGAATCGTGGTTTGGCGGTCGGTTGCTAGGTCACGAGTTCGATCCTGCCCTCAGATTCCGCCCAGCGCAGCAGGCGCCGGAAGCCCTGCGTCTCGAGGCCGGTGATGTCGATGGTGTCGCCCTGGTGGTACTTCGTGTCGCGCTCCCAGTCCTTGAAGGCGCGCAGCACCTTGTAGCGGCCCGTGGTGCCGGACTGCACGAACTCCTGGAACTGCCGCGTCTCCGAGGCGGCGGAGTAGTTGCCGGCGAAGAGGCCGATGCGGCGGTGGGCGATGACGGCGGTCTTGGTGGTGATGCCGTCGAGGAAGCTGCGGTTGTGGCTCACCACGACGACGGTGCCCTCGTACTCGCGCAGCGCGGTGGCGACGATGTCCTGCGACTCGATGTCGAGGTGGTTGGTGGGCTCGTCGACGACGAGGAGGTTGTGCCTGCCGACGATGAACTTGGCCAGCGCCAGGCGGGCGCGCTCGCCGCCGCTCAGCTCCTTGACCCGCTTGTGGACCTCGTCGCCGCTGAACTGGAAGCGCCCCAGCAGGCCGCGGGTCCATTCGTCGGGCGGCGGCGGGTCGCGCAGGCTGCGCGCCTCCTCGATGAGCGTGCGCTCCGGGTCCAGCCCCTCGTGGTGCTGGTCGAAGTAGCCGATGGTGACGCCCGGCTTCTTCTCGACCTTGCCGGAGTCGGGCGCGAGCTTGCCGGTGAGGAGCTTGAGGAACGTCGACTTGCCGCAGCCGTTGGGGCCGATGAGGCCGACCTTGTCGCCGCCGTCAATCTCCATCTCGACGCCGGCGAACAGGGCCCGGTCGCCGAAGCGCTTGGAGACGTTCTCCAGCCGCAGGCACTCGCGCGGCATCGCCTCGCTCGAGAACAGGAGGCGGAACGACTTGCGCTGCGTCGGCGCCACCTCCGTCACCTGCTCGATGTGCTTCATCCGCGTCTTGCGCGAGCGCACCTGGGCGTCGAACTTGTTGCGCACCTTCAGCTCCTCGATGATGCGGAGCTGGCGGTTGACCTCGTGGAACTGGCGCGCCTTCTTCGCGGCGATGGCGGCGGCGAGGGCGCGGCGCTGCGCCTGATAGCTGGAGTAGTTGCCGGTGTAGCTCGCGACGCGGCGGTTGTCGACCTCGAAGACGCGGTCGGCCACGTTGTCGAGCAGGTACTTGTCGTGCGCCGACACCACGACCGAGCCCTTGAGGTCCATGAGGTACTGCTCGATGAACTCCACCGTCGGGATGTCCATGTGGTTGGTCGGCTCGTCGAGCAGGAGCAGGTCGGTCTCCTTGGCCGCCGAGAGCGCCTTCACCAGCAGCACCTTGCTGCGCTCGCCGCCCGACAGG
>JAIVGU010000313.1 GCA_020201445.1 Halobacteriales archaeon | reverse complement strand
TGGCGCAGCACCGCCACCGGCCTCCGCTTCGTCCTGGGCAGCCGCGACTTCGGCACCGACCAGGAGGCGTTCCTCGGCGCCCTCGGCCTGGAGCCGTGGGAGCGCGCGCCCGTGCACGCGATGACGCGGGAAGGCCACGTGGGGGAGAACCCCGCCGTCGCCGACGTCCTCGCCTCCCACCGCGCCCGCCTCCCCGACGCCGTGGCCACCCTGCTCCCCGCCGCCGACGCCGCCGCGTTCGTGGCTGCCCACCCCGGCGTCGAGGCCCGCACCCTGCTCCGGCTGGCGCACGAGGAGGCCGAGCGCCGCGCCCGCACCAAGGACCTCCCCGCCCTGCCCGGCCTCGGCCCGCTGGGGCGCTGGATCGACGGCTTCGCGCGCGACGCCCGCACCCTCGACCGCGCCCGCTTGCTGCAGGAGGTGCGCAAGCAGGTCCCCGCGAGCCGCCACCCCGCGCACCTCTACGCCTTCCTGCGCGCCGTCGGGCTCGGCTCCGAGGGCGAGCGCACCTTCACCCTGGAGCAGCGCGAGGCGGGCACTCACTGGGAGCCGCTGGCGAAGCGGGTGCTGGAGGCGACGGGGGAGGGCTACCGCGAGGCCGTGCTGGCCTATGTGCGCGAGACCGGGGCCGGCGAGACGGCCTGACCACCGCCCAAACCACGGATTCCACGGATGGCACGGAGTCAAGCTGCATCCGCGTCTTCCGCGGTTGGTGGAGACGAAGCTGCCCGACTCGACCAAAGGCGCGAAGGCCAGGAAATTTTCCTATCGTTTCGCGGACTTCGCGGTTAGGGGGGTCCGTGAAATCCGTGGTTTGGTCGGTCACACACCAGCGGGGACGTCCTTGGCGGCGCCCTTCTTCGCCATCTCCTGGATCTTCTTGCTGCGCGCCTTGGCGTCGTAGCCGGTGGCGCCCTCCAGGAACTCGTTCCAGCGCCGCTGCGTGTCCATGGCGAGCTGCATCGCCTCCTTGTCGCCGGCGGCCACCTTCTGCGCGAAGGTCTTGTCCGTGACGGTGTCGACGACGAACTCCTTCTTCCCCTCGAAGCGCACCTTGATCTGGGGCATGCTGCCGAAGCCGCCGCACAGCCAGTCGCCCTCCTTCTTATGGGAGTCGAAGCAGGCGTCGAAGACGTCGGGCAGGTTCACCTTGGAGGCGTGGCCGGGCTTCACGGGGTAGGTCTGCATGGGCGCCACGCAGCGGTCCGGCGCCCTTGAGGCTTGCCTTGCGGCGCCCCACGGCAAGCACGGGGGGCGCCTAGCCGGCGGCGGGCGCGAGGTGCGGCAACAGCGCGGCCGGGGCGGGCACCACCAGGTCGGCGGAGGGGTGGGCGCCGGCGGCGGGGTCCACCCAGACCGTGCGCATCCCGAGGCGGCGGGCGGGCTCGATGTCGAAGTCGAGCGAGTCGCCCACCATCACGGCCTCCTCGGCCGCCACGCCGAGCTTCCCGAGGACGTGCAGGAACGCCTCCGGGGATGGTTTCCAGTGGCCGAACTCGCCGGTGATGCCCACGAAGTCGACGCGGGCGGCGAGGCCGAACTGCTCCACCTTGGGGCGCTGGACGTGGCCGGGGCCGTTGGTGAGCAGTGCCGTGCGGGCGCCCGCCTTGCGCGCGGCGGCGAGGGCCTCGACGGCGCCGGGGAGCAGGTTGAGGTGCTGCACGACGTGCTCGCGGAAGTGCGCCGCCAGCGTGTCGCCGAGAACGGTGTCGCGGGTGCCCAGCCGGTCGCTGAGCAGGCCGAGGCGCTCGTGGATGTACCACCAGCGGCCGGTGGCGCGGAAGGAGGCGAAGTTCAGCTCCATCACCTCGACGTAGGTGGAGCGCACCCGCGGCTCCGGGATGCCGGCGGGGGCGAAGTGGTCGCGCGCCAGGTCGCCGATGGCCGCCGCCTCCGCCGCCCGCCAGTTGATGAGCGTGTCGTCGAGGTCGAAGAGGACCGCTTTGGCTCCCACCAGGGCCCGGCCCGCGGCGCGGGCGGGGGCGAGGCGGGCAGGGACATCCATGGCAGTGGGTGGAAGGCCGCACGACTTGAAAGCGCCGGTGGGGGACCGCCCGACAGGTGGGGACAATTCAGGGGTTGCACGAGGGTCCCTAAATAGGAGGAGGAAAAGAGAAACACTCCATGTTCCGAACGTTCCTCGCCCCCGTCCTCTCCTTCCTGGCGGGGCTGGGGGTCCTCAAGGCGGCCATCCCCCTGGAGAGCCTCACCCTGATGGGGCTGGGACTCCTCCTGAGCGGCTTCGGCGTCCTGCGCCTGCTGCTGCGCGACGATGGCAACGGCGTCCCCCTACGGGCGGCCCGGACCAAGCGGGCGGCGCCGGCGCCCGACAACGAGGGCTAACGCCGCCAGAGGTTTCCAGACCCTTCGGGCGCGAACGGCGTTTTTTGGGTTTGTCCTGCCGCCTGCCCTCGACCATGGATTGCACGGAAACGACGGAGTCAATCTCTTCCGTGCAATCCGTGGTTTGGCGGTCTAGACCTGGATGGGCACCGGCACGAAGGTCAGCACGAACACGGCCAGCACGACGGCGGCGAGCACCAGGCGCTTGCGGTCCAGCACCGTGCGGTCGTTGAGCGGCGGCGCGTGCTGCACGCCGGTGACGAGCAGGAAGAACGCCATCAGCAGCCAGGAGTTGAACAGGAACGCGAGCACCATCAGCAGGCCGACGGCCGCCATCGCGACGTAGCGCATCCGCTCGCCCAGGACGGCGCGGGCGACGTGGCCGCCGTCGAGCTGCCCCGCCGGCAGCAGGTTGATGCCGGTGACGAGGAGGCCCACCCAGCCGGCGAGGAAGGTCGGGTGCGTGAGGTAGCCGTCGTTGTGGAATGCCTTGCCAAGCAGCTGCACCAGCAGCGGGTCGCCGAGGCGCAGGAGGCCGTCGTCCCAGGTGACGTCCAACGTCACCGACGTCGCCCCGGCGGGGAGGGCGAGGCTGCGGCGCTCGCCGTGGCCGCCCGCGAGGACGCGCTCGGAGGTCTCCTTGACGGTGCCGCCGTCCTGCACCTGGATGGTGGCGGCCACCTTGTAGGGCCAGTCCGCGCTGGTGCCCGGCGGCGGGG
>JAIVGU010000003.1 GCA_020201445.1 Halobacteriales archaeon | reverse complement strand
CGGCGTGGAGGTGCGGTTCTGGCCCTTCGCCCGGGTCGCGCTCTGCGTCCTGCCGCTCCTCCCCCTGGCGGCGTGGCTCACCTGGGGCGTCGCGCCGTGACGGCGACCACGACGAGGGTGGAGGCGGCCAGCCCCACCACGAGCCCGATGCCCAGGAAGGAGAGCAGCACGCCGCCGTCGTAGGCGCCGAAGGGGACGCGGCTCGCGCCGACCTCCTGCCCGGCCGGTGGGATGTGCAGCAGCGCCAGGTTGCGCGCCGACCAGTACTCCTGCAGGCTGATGGGTCCCTGGTCCTGCCCCTGCGCCAGCTCGACCATGCTGACCGGGAGCATCGGCTCGGCGCCGCCAGCGCGGGCGCGGGCGATGGCGCGGGCGGCCCCCTGCTGCGCGGCGGCCAGGACGCTGGGCGGGACCGTGCCGCCTCCGCCGCCGGTCTGCATGGCGACGCTGGCAAGGCTCTGCGCGTCGGCGGCGGCCAGGATGGCGGCGGCGAGGCGGCCCGCCTGCATCTGCACCCGGGCCTGGTCGAGCCGCGCCTGCGCCTCCCCCGCCTGGCCCTGGAGGACCGCCTGGGCGTAGCTCACCAGGTCGTTGGCCTGGTCCACCTCCGCCTGCGCCAGGTCCTGCAGGTCCGGGACCGCCGGCCCCGCGGGGAAGAGGTCGCGCAGGCTGGCCCACCAGCCCACGGTGCGGGCCCTCTCGGCGCAGAAGGCGCTGCTGGCGAGGCTCTCGCCCCACAGCCCCTGGTCGTGCTGCGACCGGGCCTGCGCCAGGAGCGCGTTGGCTTCCTGGGCGCGGTCCTGCGCCGCCCCGATGGCGTAGACGGCGTTGAGGTGGTCGGGCCTGAGGCCCTGCACCAGGGCGTTGGCCTGCTGCGCGACGGCGGCGCAACCCGCGTTGGCGTCCGCCACCACGGCCTCCCGGTTGGCGTTCGGGGCGGCGTGGAAACGGGTGAGGTTCTCGGCGCGGCCCACCGCGATGGCGCCCTTGAACGCCTCCGTCGCGCTGGCGTAGTAGCGCCCATCGCTGAATGCCTGCTGCGCCTTAGCCAGCTCGTCGCGCGCCGCCTGGACCTGGGCGTCCACCTGCGCCTTCCCCTGCGCGTTCAGCCGCGCCACCTGCGGGTCGGCGGCGGCGCGGTCGACGCGGCCGGAGAGCGCCTCCACCTGCGCCGTCACGGAGGGCGACAGCAGCGCGGCGTAGTCGGTGGTGCCGGGCACCGCGACATCGCGGGTGGCGAGGTGGACGTGGGCGGCCTCCTCCAGCAGCTCCGTGAGCGTGGAGACGCTGTGGCAGGCGATGCCGAGGTCGGCGCAGTGCTGGGCCATGTCCACCTGCACGGTGCGGGGGCCCTGCGGCGTGGACTGCTGCGTGGGCGCCACGTCGAGCCCCGCCGGATAGAGGAAGGTCCGGATGCCCGCCTGCGCGGCGCCCTCCGCCTTGGCCGGGACGCCGCCGACGGGGCCGATGGTGCCGTCGGGGTTGATGGTGCCGGTCGCCGCCACGGTGTCGTCGAGCGTCCACCCGTCCTCGGGGTGGAGCAGGTTGTGCAGCGCGACGGCGAGGGCGAGCGTCATGTCGGCGCCAGCCGAGGGGCCGCCGATGATGGTGCTGCCGCTGCGGAACGAGACGAGGTAGTCCTGCCGCGACCAGTCGACCCCGAGGGTGTCGCCGGCCACCTGCGCCGCCAAGCGGGCGGAGCCCTGGAAATCGGTCTGCGCCAGCGGCTTGGTGGAGAGGTAGACCCTGCCCGAGCCGCCGCCCAGCGCCGTGGCCTCGACGTCGGCGGCGGTGCCCACGAAGCCGTTGCCGGTGTCCTCCACCGCGAGGGCGACGACGTGGACGGGGCCGGAGCTGGGCAGGCTGGGGCCCGCGAGCGCCACCGGGACGGCGGCGGGGAGGGAGAGCAGCAGGGCCGCAAGCCACGCGGCGGGTCGCATGGGGCCCGGCGACCTGCGCCGCGGCCATGAAGTTTGTCGAACCGATGGAGGATTCCTCCGCAAGGCGGAAGGGGAGAACCAAGCGCGAAGCGTGATAAACGGCGCCGCGCGTTGCCCCCTATGCTCCGCCTCCTCCCGGCCCTGAGCCTCGCCGCGCTTTGCGCCCTTGCCGCCCTCCCGGCCGCCCAGGCGCAGGCGGGCGCCAACGACCCGAAGATCACGGTCACGCTGGAAGTCACCCCCAAGGCGCCCACCATCCCCCTCGGCGGCGCGCAGGACTTCGACGTCACCGTCAAGCTCGCCACCCAGAACATCTACTGCAGCAGCCAGGGTAGCGTGACGGTCGCCCTCGCCCTCAAGGACAGCGGGCTGCCGGGCGTCACCGGCACCCTGCCCACCAGCCTCGACGTTCCCGTCCAGGCCAACGTCAGCCCGCCCACGGTCACCGCCAACTCCCAGGGCAGCGCCGTGGCCAAGCTCGCGGTCACGGTCGCCAGCAGCGCCGCGGCGGACCACGCGCACAGCTTCACCGTCACCGCCAACACCCCGGCGGCGCTCCCGACCGGCTGCTCGGCCCTGAGCGCGGTCCCGCCGCCAGCGGCCTCGGCGACCGCCGAGGTCGCGATGAAGACCGGCGCCGGCATGACCTCCACCGCCACGGGCGTCGGCGCCACCGCCGGCAACTGCGCGGCCAACGTCTCGGCGGGCAGCGTCTCCATCAGCGCGCAGGGGAGCTGCCCGACCACCAACAAGGCGTTCTTCCTGCCCCTGCAGGTCCAGGTGGGCGCCCTGCTGGCCGTGGCGCTCCTGGCCCGTCGCCGCTGATTCGGACCCCCGCGACCGCGAAGGGCGCCACAGCGCAGGGAACCTTTCCTGGCCTTCGCGGCGTTCGCGGTCAAGAGGGGCATGTCAGGCGCTGCGGGCCTCGACGGTGTCGTCGAACTCCTGCCCCTCGCAGAGCAGCCGTGCCCGTTCCACCTGGAGCGGCGTCCCCAGCAGGATGAGGCGGTCGCCGGGCCGGATGGACTGCGCCTCCATGGCGGGGAGCGGGTGCTGCGTCCCCCCCGGCCACAGCCCGACCACCACGCTGCCGGTGCGGCCGCGCAGGTCGGCGGGCCCGACGGCCTGCCCGACGAGGCTGGAACCCTCCCGCACCGTCACCTCGGCCACCGTCGCGAGGCGGCTCTGCGCCGTCATCCGCAGCGCCTCGCCGTGCGCCACGATGAGCGCCTCGGCGCGGGCGAGCTGGTGGGCGTCCCCGAGCAGCACCAGCAGGTCGTCCGGGCGGACAATCTCCTCCGGGCCCGGGTTGACCACCTCGCGGCGGTTGCGCTGCAGGACGGCCACGGTGGCGCCGGTCAGCTCCCGGATGCGGCCGCGGCCCAGGGGGGCGTTGGCGAGCGGCGAGTCCCCCGGCACCGCGACGGCGGCGGAGCGCACGCCCCACGGGTACTTCTCCATCATGCGGTCGAGGACGGCGCCCGCCTCGGCGTCGTGGCCCAGGACGCGGGTGATGCTCGCCTCGACGGCGCGGTGGACGCGGTGGAGCTGCCGCCACGCCAGCACGGCGAGGATGATGGCGAGGAAGAAGCCGCCCAGGAAGACCGGCAGGGCGCGCGGCACGAGCAGCCCGAGTGGGGCGAACACCAGGACGGCGGCCGCCAGCAGCCAGGCGTCCACCAGGCGGGCGCGCGCCCCGGCCGCGGCGTCCATGTCGGGGACGTTGCCCACGGCGTCGCGGTAGCGGCGGTAGGTGCCCAGCAGCAGCGGCGCCGCGACGGCGGTGGCCACCCCCACCACCAGCATCGGCAGCAGGATGGCGGAGCGCGAGGAGTAGCGGTCGATGACGCGCGGCCCGGCCCAGGCGCACAGCAGGACCCAGGCCAGGAGCAGCAGGACGTTGGCCAGCAGGAGCCGCAGCGCGTTGCGGCGGCGCGAGGGGTCGGGCTCGGCGGCGGGTGCCGTGTGCCGGAGGCTGTGCAGGACCCGCCACAGGGGGCGGCGCAGCCCGGCGGGGATGCGGTCGGCGAGGCGGGCCAGCGCCGGCACCCCCCGGATCAGGAGGGGGGCGAGCACCAGCAGGACCAGCATGGCGCCGACGATGCCGGTGCCCAGCAGCGGGTGGGCGATGCCGTGCGCCTGCGCCGCCGCCACCAGGATGAGGCTCATCTCGCCCAGGGTCCCCAGCGCGAAGGCCGCCCGCAGCGCGTCGGCCAGCGGGAGCCCCGCGGCGAGGCCGGCGGGGACGTGGACCAGCAGCTTGGCGCCCCCGAAGGCCAGCGCGATGGCCGCCACCAGGCCGGGGTGCGTCACCACCGAGAGTGGGTCCACCGCGAGGCCGGAGGTGAAGAAGAACAGGGCCAGGGCGACGTCGCGCAGCCCGGCCAGGGAGTTGCGGACCACGAAGCGGCTGCCCGCCTCGGCCGCGGCCACGCCGGCCACCAGGGCGCCCAGCTCCGCCGAGCCGGCCAGCGAGCCCAGCCAGCCGAAGCCGAGCACCAGCGCCGCGCCCGCCAGGACCAGCAGGTCGTTGGAGTGGCGGCGGGTGACAGCGTCGAGGGCGCGCGGCACCAGCAGCAGCCCCGCCGCGGTCAGCAGGACGAACAGGAACAGCAGCTTCCCCACCCCGGTGAAGGGGGTCCACCAGGCCGCCGCGCTGGAGGCCGTGCCGACGCTGCCGAGGAGGGCGATGACCCCGAAGAAGCCGGCCGCGGCCACGTCCTCCGCCAGCCCCACGCCGATGACCCGCTGCCGCAGGAAGGAGGGGAAGCCGGCCGTCAGGCGCTCGCCGAACAGGGTGGAGGAGGTGGTGACCGCGAAGCCGAGCGCGAGCGACTCCAGCAGGCCCCAGCCCCACACCCGCGCCATCGCCATGGCGGCCAGGGCGGGGACCAGCAGGTCGAACGGCAGCACCAGCGCCAGGTTGCCGAGGACCTCGCGCAGGCGCCGCAGGTCCATCTCCAGCCCGATGAGGAACAGCACGACCAGGACGGCGATGTGCGCGGAGGGCGCCAGCACCTCCGGCGGCAGCGTCGGGGTGGAGGCGATGCTGGGCGACAGGACGACGCCGAAGACGAGGTAGCCCAGGGCGGGCGGCAGCCGCAGGCGGTGCGCCAGGTAGCCGATGGCGGCGAGGCCCACCACCACCGCCGCGACCACGAGCAGGGCGTCCGCCACGACCCGCAGAGGCGCGCGAGCGGCAAAGCGCTTTCCAGTTGCGCACGACGAAACGGGTTCGCTTCGCTCACCCGTTTCGCCGGTGGCGAAGATGGCGGGGGCCCTCCGGGCCCCCGCGCCCCCTCGGGGGAACGGGCGGTCGCGCCGCCGTACGGCCGCGCTCACCGCGCGGCCGGGCTCTTCCCGGCGCTCGCGGCTCACTTCGTTCGCCGCTTGCTGGGGGCTCGCTGCGCTCGCGCGACCGCCCATGCCGACGCCGGGCCACCTGCGTCGCGGCAGGCCCAGGGCAATGGCATGGGTGGCCACGCCGAAGGCCCCGCGCAAGCGCCGAGCGAAGCAAGGCGCGCGCAAGGGAAGGAGCCGGCGGGCCGGTGAGACCCGCCGTCGCGAGCGGCCACCCCTTCCTCCGAGGGGTCTGGGGCCCGGACGGGCCCCAGTGTCTTAGATCGCGGCGAAACGCGGTTCCCGAGCGAAGCGAAGGGAACCCGTTTCGCCGCAAGGCAAACCCTCAAGCCGGCGGGGCGTGGCGGGGGGCCGTGGCGGTGCCGCATCCGCCGGCATCCCGCGACGGGCGTCGCCGCGTGCAGTTGCCGCTGTGGAGCTGGAGCTACGTCACGTTCCGCTTCGGCGACGGCCTCACGAGCGGCCTCATCACCCTGGCGGTGCTGCTGCACTACCACCTGCCGCTGTGGGCGATGGCGCTCACGACGGCGGCGCAGAACCTGGCCGGCGTCCCGGCGACGTTCCTGTGGGGCAAGCTGATGGACATGGGGGTGAGGCGGCGCCCCATCGTGGTGACCGGCTTCGCGATGGCCGCCCTCGCCATGGCCACCCTGGCGACCCTGCCGCCCTACCCGCTCTTCGTCGCGGCGAGCATCCTCTACACCGTGTTCGGGGTCGCCACCTCCCCCGCCGCCTCCACGATGGTCCTGCAGCGCGTCCCCCGCCACCGCTGGAGCCGCGTCACCGGGGCCCTGAGCCGCCGCACCGGCACGGCGTTCCTGCTGGGGATGCTCTGCTCCATCCTCGTCGCCCTTCCCTCCGGCTGGTGGCAGGCCATCGACCCCGCCCTCGCCGCGTCGCCCCTCGTCGGCGGCCCCCACTTCCCGGGCATGTTCGCCGCGGCGGCCGTGATGGCGGGCATGGCGGCGATCCTGGCCCACAACACGGTGCCTCCCTACCAGCCGCCGCTGCCGCACGAGGCGGGCCACGACCCGCGCCTCATCCAGGCCAGCCAGCGCCGCTTCGAGCGCGCCGTCTTCTTCCCCGGCCGCATCCGCAACCGCCCGCGCTGGAGGGACCTGGTGGCGATGGCGCAAAGCCCGCACCGCCTCTGGCCGCTGGGCTACGCCCTCACCTTCGCTGGCTCGGTCTGCTTCTTCAGCAGCTACCCCGGCATCCTGAGCGAGCACCTCGGCCTCGCCGCCGGCCTGGTGCTGCTGGCGCAGGCGCCCAGCAACGTCGTCACCCCCATCACCTACCCGTGGGCGGGGCGGCGCGGCAACCGCCTCGGCGAGTCCCGGGGCGTGGCC
This sequence comes from Halobacteriales archaeon, assembly GCA_020201445.1. The sequence continues at coordinate 9,264 of JAIVGU010000003.1, read as the reverse complement.
GAGGGCTCCGTCCTGCGCACCGCCGCCCTGCCGCTGTTCTGCCTCTCGGTCATCGTCCTCGGGACGAAGGGCTACCTGGTGTTCCTGCTGCTGCACGGCGTCATGGGGCTCAGCTTCGCCCTCATCCAGGTCAACGGCCCCGTCATCCTCGCCGGGCTGCACCCGGGCGGGCGCGGGCAGGGGGTGGGCACCTACCACGCCGCGGTCGGCGTCGGCACCCTGCTCGGCTCGCTCTCCGCCTACGTCCTGCTGCGCGTGGCCGACTACCGCGTCAGCTACCTCTGCGCGGTGGCCTTCGCCCTCCTGGGCGGCCTGCTCATCCAGGCGGCGCACCGCCGCACCCGGGCACCGCAATCCCCAAGTGGCGTCGCCGCGGTCGCTCCGTGATGCGTGCCCTCCCCCTGCTCCTCCTGCTCGGCGCCCTCCTGTCCGGCTGCGCCTCCGGGCCCGGTCGGGGACGCGGGGCAGACCACCCCGCCGCCGACCTGTTCCCCGGGGAGTGCGTCCCGCAGGCGCAGGCCATCCCGTTCGGCGGCGGCCACGACCACAAGGACCCGGCGCAGCACCGCCTCGCCTGCAACGCCACGCTGCTGGCCTACGACGACCTGCGCCGCTTCGGCTGGGACAACGAGACCGTCGTGGGCGCGCACGTCGCGGACGTCCACGGCACGCTGCTGGCCATCGGCGTCAACGCCGGCGAGACCAAGGACGGCCAGCAGGGCTTCCACCTGTTCGACATCAGCGACCCCGGCAAGCTCGTCCACCTCGCCTTCTGGAAGACCGACTACGTGGGCGGCGACCGCACCGTCGTCTTCTCCGGCGACGGCAAGACCGTCTTCATGGGCTACGAGAAGGCGTCGCGCTCCGGCGTGGCGGCCGTCGACGTGAGCGACCCCACCCAGCCCAGGGAGGTCGCGTTCTGGAGCGACCCGCAGGGCTACGGCAGCCACACCATCGCGGCCGGCACCATCGGCGGCGTGCAGTACGTCTTCGCCCTCGCCTTCGGCGTCAACATCCTGCGCTACGACGCCGGCGGCTTCACCCTGGTCGGCAAGTACGCCACCAACGACGCGCTCTCCGTCCTCGACGCCCCCGGCTCGCAGACCGGCCCGACGACCTACGCCTTCCGCTCCCTCTACGGCCACGACATGACGTTCTACGCCGACCCGGTGGAGGGCGGCCGGCCGCTGCTGTTCGTCGCCTACGCCTACGACGGCCTCAAGGTCCTGGACCTCGCGGTGCCGAGCGCGCCCGCCCTGCTGGGCCGCTGGATGCCGCCCGCCGACACCGCCAGCAAGCACTACACCCACAGCGTCGCCGTCGAGCGCGCCGCCGACGGGAAGCTGCTGGTGGTGGTCGGCAGCGAGACCTTCGAGCCCGAGAACCAGGCCATCGCGAGCCCGCTCTGGGTCCTGGACGCGACGGAGACGGTGAAGGGCCCGCTCGCCCTGGGCGCCGCCAGCGGCCTCGGCCCCGAGCCGGTGCTGCTGGGCACCTGGCGCAACCCCAGCGGCGCCCCCGCCGGCAACCTCGGCCTCTCCGTCCACTTCTTCCGCCTCCAGGGTGGCCTGCTCTACGTCAGCCACTACCACGGCGGCGTCTGGGCCATCGACCTCCGCAGCGACGCCGCCCGCCGCGTCCCCGCCGCGTTCGGCTACGCCATGCCGGTTCCGCCGGGCGCCGTGCGCGCGCCGCAGGAGTGCTGCATCGGCTTCGACCTCGGCGGCGTCCCCATGGTGTTCGACGTCGCGGTGCACGACGGCGTCGTCTACGCGGCCGACGAGACGCAGGGCGTGACGGCCATCCGGTTCGGGCCGCCGCCGGCCTGACCAACCAAAACCACGGATTGCACGAGGAACATTTTTCCTTGCCATCCGTGGAATCCGTGGTTTGGCAGAGTGCGGAGCCAACGCAGACACCCATCCCGCGACGGAAACGCTAAGTCGGACGCCCCGCCATCCCCGCCTGTGCGCCTCCTCGCGTCCCTCCTCGTCCTGCCGCTGGCCTTGGGCGGCTGCCTCGACGGAATCGTGGGCGGGGGCGACGCGGGGCCGAAGGACTACGCCTCCGACCGCTCCTACAAGACCTGGGTCGTCGAGGTCGACCACAGCACCGGCGCCACGCCCGACGGCGCCCTGCTCGACTTCGTGAAGGGCCGCCTCAACGGCATGGTGCGCAAGGAGGGCATCGAGTTCCGCGCCGACGAGACGCTGGCCACCGACGGCAGCCGCGCCTGGAGCGACGCCGACGTGCAGGCGCTCGCCGAGCAGCACCAGGGGCTCAAGACGGGCGGCTCGCAGGCGGTGACGCACCTGCTGTTCCTCACCGGCCACTCCGCCTCCGACAGCGGCGACCGCAAGGTGCTGGGCGTCACCTACGGGCACCACCTGGTGGCCATCTTCTCCGACTCCGTGAAGGCCGCCTGCACCGCGCCGCTGCCCATCCTGGGCTGCGACGCCTCGCCCTACTTCCGCGCCGTCCTGGTGCACGAGTTCGGCCACGTCCTCGGCCTCGTCAACAACGGGGCGGCGATGGTCCACCCGCACGAGGCTGGCACCTGCGGCAGCGCCCCTGACCGCGGCCACTCCGCCAACCGCGACTCCGTGATGTACTGCCAGGTGGAGTCCAGCCTCGCCTTCACCCTGTTCGGCAGCGGCGGGCCGCCCACCGACTTCGACGACAACGACCGGGCCGACATCCACGCGCTGCAGTAGCCTGCGCCCGACGGAGCGCGAAGGACGCGAACCCAAGGAACGGGGCGACTCTTTCCGAACCTTCGCGTCTTTCGCGGTTCCGGGTGGCGCTGTGCGGCGTTCCGCCACGCCTAAGGGGATGCACCCTCTGCGCCTCCCGTGGCCTGCATCCCGAGCCCTGACGCCCCCTGCCGGGCCAACCTGGACCTGATGCCGGGGGACACGGCCCTCTGGATGTACCTCCTGAGCGCCCTCGCGGTGGCCATCTTCCTCTACGGCTTCTACGACATGGTGCGGGTGTGGCGCCTCGGCAAGCCGTGGAAGCCAGGCGACTGGAAGGCGGGCATCGCGCGCTTCGTGAAGGCGATGGCCACCCACCGCAAGTTCATGCAGGACAAGCGGCCGGGGACGATGCACTCCTGGATTTTCTTCGGCTTCGTGGCGCTGTTCGTCGGGACGCTCATCGTCGCCGTGGACTACGACCTGTTCGAGCACATCCTGGGCTCCAAGCTGCTGAAGGGCAACCCCTACCTGCTCTACGAGCTGGCGCTGGACGCCTTCGGCGTGCTGTTCCTGCTCGGCCTCGGCTACGCCATCTGGCGCCGCTACTCGGAGCGCCCGCCGCAACTGCACCGGACCGCCAACCCGGAGGCGCCACGTTGGCTGCGCGGCGCCGACCCCGACCTGTCGGCGCTCGCCTTCCTGTTCCTCATCGGCGTGACGGGGTTCCTGCTGGAGGCGCTGCGGCTGCAGTACCAGCTCAAGGTGGACCACATCAACTACGCGCCGTGGTCGTTCGTCGGCAACGCCATCGGCCTCACCGTGCAGGGCTGGCCCGTGCAACGCCTGCTCGCCGTCTACCCGTTCCTCTGGTACACCCACTTCCTCCTCTGGTCCGCGACGCTCGCCATCCTGCCCTGGACGAAGCTCAAGCACATCGTCACCAGCAGCCTGAACGTCTATTTCCACGACCCGACGCGGCAGAGCCGGCCGGAGCTGCCGACGCCGTTCCACCTCCAGGCCGTGCTGGAGTCCGGCGCCACCGACATCCCGCCGGTCGGCTACGCCACCATCCGTGACCTCACCTGGAAGGACCGCCTGAGCCTCGACGCCTGCACCAACTGCGGCCGCTGCGAGGCGCAGTGCCCCGCCACCGCCGCCGGCCGCCCGCTCTCGCCGCGCAAGCTCATCCAGGACATGAAGGCCGAGATGTGGCGCGACGCCCGCGACGAGCGCTCCGCGGCGCGCAATCCGGCGAAGGCCACGGCCACCGGAGTCCCCCACGCGCTGCCGATGGTGTACGCGGGCGCCGAGGCCAACACCGGCCCGGCGCACCAGTCGCGCAAGCTCGCCACGGTCGACGGCGTGGGCTCGGCGCTGCAGGAGGCGACGCTGTGGTCCTGCACCACGTGCCGCGCCTGCGTCACCGCCTGCCCGGTCGACATCGAGCACGTCGACCTCATCCTGCAGATGCGCCGCGCCCTGGTGATGGAGTCGCGGCTCGACGAGCACCAGCAGAAGCTGCTCATCAACATCACCAACGCCGGCAACCCGTACGGCTTCCCCGCCAGCGACCGCGCCAACTGGATGGCCAAGCTCCCCGACGGCGTGTTCGCGCCGACGGCGGCGGAGAAGGCGGCCAGGAGCGAGCCGTTCGAGTATCTGTGGTGGGTCGGCTGCTCCGGCTCCTACGACCCCCGCATCCCCACTGCTTCAACACCCTCCGGAACGAGTACCCGGAGTTCGGCGCCAAGCTGGAGGTCGTCCACCACACGCAGCTCCTGGAGACGCTGCTGGCGGAGGGAAGGGTCCCGCTCAAGGAGGGCAAGCCGCTCCAGGTCACCTACCACGACTCCTGCTACCTCATGCGGCACAACGGCGTCGCCGACGCCCCCCGCAACGTCCTCAAGAAGGCCAACAACGGCCTCCCGGTCCTGGAGATGGCGCAGAGCCGCGAGCAGGGCCTCTGCTGCGGCGCGGGCGGCGCGAACATGTGGTACGAGGTCAAGGACGAGAAGACCCGCATCAACGTCATCCGCGCCAAGCAGGCCATCGACACCGGCGCCGACACCGTCGCCACCGCCTGCCCGTTCTGCCTCACCATGATGACCGACGGGCTCTCGCTCACGGGGCAGGAGGGCAAGATGCAGGCCCGCGACCTGGCCGAGATTGTCCTCGACCACCTCGACTGGACGCCCCCGGCCCCCCCGGCGCCTCCCGTGGCCGAGACCTCCGCCGACCTGGGCGGGGGCGGCGGCTGGTCGGGGTAGGGTTCCTGCCGCGTCGACCTTGAGGAATTGGTTCGTCCAAATCCCCACCATGGAATCTCTCCTCAATAGCGATTCATGGTTCCACTTGGACGGCAAGCGCTTTTGAGGCTGCATGTTTCCTCGCCACCGCTCATGGATGTCTCTGCCGCCAATGACACTCCTCTGCGGCTTGGCCTAGATAACGGCCATCCTCCTGGAATGCATGTGGGACGGCAGGCACCGCGTCACCTGGGAAGGGCCTTCCTCGCCTTCCTGCGCCTCTCCTGCGCGCTGGGCGCTCTCACGATTCCCATGCTCGCGCAGGCCAGCACGGGCCTTGCGGGCGCCACCATCAACAACTTGCCCCCCGCCATCGACGCGCTCCAGGCGAACCCCCGCACCTCCATCCCGGGCCACGAGGTACGGGTGACGGGCACCGCGCACGACGACAATGGCCACGAAGACGTGGGGAGCGTCACGGTGAAGGTGACCCGTCCCAGCGGCGGCTCGGCGGTCCTGGCCACGACGCTCGCTGCGGGCGGCGCCGACGCCACGACCCTGTCGTTTGCTGCCACCTACGCCGTGGCCGCAGGCGACGAGGCCGGCACCTACCAGGTGGACAGCTTTGCCACCGACGCCACCGGAGCGCAGAGTGCCGTGGAGTCGACCACTTTCCGAGTCATCGCGCCTTCCGGCCAATTCACCAGCGCGGAGAATCCTCACGGCGCTGGCTACCTGGATTTCGGCCGCCTCGACCCCGGCGCCATCCGCCTGCAGAGCCAGAACGCCATGGCGGTCGCCCCGGGCAGCCCCGGCGAGCGCCTCTCCTTCGACATGGCCGACTTCGCCTGCGCCCACGGCGAGGTCCCGGTCCTCGGCAACGCGGACCTCCTCCTCGGGACCTCCGATCGCGACGGCGGCTTCCTCCTGCTGGCCAGCAAGCCCTACACCGAGAGCGTCGTGGAGTTCGGCACCGTTGACGAAAGCGTTCCGCTGCTCGTCAAGCTGCGGCTTCACCACATCCCCTCGGACATCGGCGGCCTCTGCACGGCCAGCTTCGGGCTCTACCACGCCCCTGGGCCAGGCTAACCGATTCTGCAACGAAGCGTCCGATGACTTTATCGCCTCGCCAGGGGCCTTGCCACCCCATGTCCTTCCGGCACCCCATGTCCTTCCGGACGCTCGCTCTCTGCGCCCTCCTCGCCGTCACCCTCGCCGGGCCGGCGCAGGCCCAGGTCAAGAACCCCAACGCGTCCACCCCGACGACGCTCTACTTCCACATCTTCGACACCTTCAACCTCTTCCCCATCAACACCCAGGCGCCCAACGTCGACTTCTTCAAGGTCGGCGGCACCAACTTCCCCAGCGTCGCGAGCCAGGGCTTCGCGTTCAACTCCATCCGCGGCTACGCCACGTCGGGGCCGGTGGAGTACGACTTCATCGAGAACGGCCAGCCCCGCTTCCACCCCGAGCGCGGCATCGCCCGCGACGTCCTGCTGGACAAGGCCGTGCAGCCAGTGGCGCACCTCTTCCTCAACGTACGCGACTTCCTGGGCACCACCATCGTCCCGAACGCGCTGCCCAGCTTCACCTTCGCCGTCACGATGCGCGAGGGCAACAGCGTGGGCGGCGGCGCCGAGCTGGACGCCACGCCGGTCATCATGGAGGGCAAGCTGTCCGCGCACGTCGTCAACCTCGGCGTCTGCCTGTCGCAGCTCAACCTCTCGCCCGGCTCCCCCGCCCCCGACCCCATCGTGGTGCCGGCGTGCGACTCCTCTGCCAACGGCGCTATTCCCCCTGGAACCACCGCGCCTGACAACCTGCCCATCCTCACCGCCGATGCCAACGGCACGGTCGAGTTCCCGGTCGAGCTGGACATCAAGGCGGACAAGATCCCCAAGGCGGACGCCTACAACATCCGCATCGACTGGTTCCAGAACCCCACCGGCAGCGCCGACCAGGACCGCCAGTACTCCGAGGGCTTCCTGCGCCTGGTCTCCGACGCGCAGCACCACCCGCGCCTCGAGATGGCCGTCCTGAACCCGGTCTACATCGAGTACATCCACCCCGAGGTGGCGGCGGGCATCCTGCTCATCCACACCTGCCTCAACTCGCCGTGGGGCACCTACGACCTCGACGTCCGCAACGTCACCGTCTCGGTCAACGGGCCGACCAAGCCGGTCTCCCTGCCGGTGGTGACGAGCCAGAACGCGCACAACCACGGCCTGCACGACAAGTGCGCCGAGGTCACCTACCTGTGGCGGTTCCGCGAGGAGGGCGCCCAGGACGGCACCTATGCCATCCACCTCAGCGTCCCCAACCTCTCCGGCCTCGCCAAGGCCGCCGGCGACGCCAGCTTCACCGTCGAGGGGAAGAAGGCGTTCGGCGTCGACCAGGACCACAAGGTGGTCGCCCCGCTCGACGACCCCGCCGCGAAAAAGTCCCCCGCCGCGGGCCTCGCCGCGGGCGCCGTCCTGCTCGGGGTCGCCCTGCTGCGCCGGAGGGATGCCAAGTGAAGGGCGTCCTCGCGGTCGCGGCGCTCGTCCTGGCCACCAGCCTCGCCGGGTGCGGCGGGAAGGTCGCGTCGACGGGGGCGGGAGGGGGCGGCGAGCTGCCTCCGCTCGCGCCCGACAAGGGGGCCATCGCCGGCCTGGTCATCGACGACGTCTACCGGCCCGTCCCCGACGCGCTCGTCCTCATCGAGAAGGCCGGCCTCACTGCCACCTCCGACGGCGAGGGCCAGTTCGCCTTCACCGGCCTCGAGCCCGGCGCCTACATCCTCAAGGTGCAGGCCGAGGGGCACGCCGCCGCCCCCAAGACCGTGCAGGTCGTGGCCGGGCAGTACGCCGACGCCGAGGTGCAGGCCGACCGCCTGTTCAACGGGGGCTCGCGCATCGTGACCAAGGAGTTCAGCGCCTTCATCCCGTGCGCCGCCGACTTCGTGGCCAACAGCGTGGTCGCCAACTGCCTCGTCGACCTCTCCGGCGACTCCTACCGCGCCGGCTTCACCTCCAACGTCACCGGCCTCACCAACATCACCTACATGGTCAACGAGGTGCTGTTCAACCAGGAGGGCAACTGGGTCCTGCAGGTGCGCGAGGATGACGACAGCTCGGCGGGCGGGGAGCGCTACGCCGTCCAGTCGGCCACGAACGGGCGCTACGTCCGGGTCGTCAACCAGTTCGGCGTCAAGAACACCGAAAGCGACGAGCAGCACAACAACGTGCCCTGGACCGGCGAGAAGCAGTTCCAGACCATCGTGTTCTACCAGGGCGACTTCAAGGAGGAGCTGGGCGCCGCCGAGAAGCCGTTCGACGACGCCAACCAGACCAACCCGGTCACCGGCAACCCCATCCGCCCCATCTGCTGCGGCGTCGGCGCGGCGTTCGGCATCCAGGCCCGCTTCGTGCAGAGCATCTTCATCGGCAAGCCGGACCAGCCGGTCGAGGGCTACTCCACGCTCAAGCCGGCGTAGCGCTAGCGGCGCCTGGCATGGGGGAAACCCCCCGCTCTCCCCCGGCGACGGGTTAAAAATCCCCCCTGCCTCGGCGGCGCCGTCAAGGGACCGGCAACTTCCCCCGGGAAGCTCTACCGCCCTGGCACCGGTCCCGGAACCGGGGAGATAGCAAAGCGGCTATGCGCGAGACTGCAGATCTCGTTTACGGGGGTTCGAATCCCTCTCTCCCCTCTGCCATGCTCGCACAATGCCGCACCCATGGGTACTACCGCGGAGAGAGCTGCCCCCTCTGCGACGAGACCGGCCGCTTCCTGATGAAGGACTTCGAGATCGACCGCGTCGGCCGCATGATGGCCGGCATCCTGCGCCACTTCCCCGAGAGGTTCAACCTCACGATGGACGGCCGCGGCTGGGTCGACCTGGAGGAGTTCTCCAACGCCATCCGGGACAGCCGCGACAACTACCGCCGCTGGCTGCGCCGCGAGCACATCGTCGCCCTCGTCGAGACCGACGAGAAGGGCCGCTACCAGATCGACGGCGGCATGGTGCGCGCCACCTACGCCCACAGCGTCAACGTCAACCTGGACGACCTGCCCGAGGCCAACGTCGACAAGCTCTACTTCCCCGTCAGCGAGGAGGAGATGGACCTGGTGCTGGAGTCGGGCCTGCGCCCCAGCGACCGCAACATGATCCACCTCAGCGCCACGCCGGACAAGGCGTACAGCGCCGGCCGCGTCCACATCGCGGACCCCCTCCTGCTGGAGATCGACGTCAAGGCCGCCAGCGACGCGGGCAACTTCATCTTCCGCGCCGGCAAGTCGGTCTACGTCACCGACGCCGTCGAGCCCGAGGTGCTGTCCAAGTT
>JAIVGU010000312.1 GCA_020201445.1 Halobacteriales archaeon | reverse complement strand
CCTCCGTAGTCGTCGTCCACCCAATGAAGGCCACCGAAGTGGTCTGGTTCAGGGCGCGCTCTGTGTCCTCGAGCAACTTAAGGTAGTCCGACTCCGACATAGGGGCGTCGCGGATCACGCGCGACCCCTTGCCCTGAATCATGGGGAAACCTTCCCATGGGAGTTCTTTAGGGTATCTGTGGGGGGCGATAACGTCCGAACTAGGGCGCCAGCCAGGTCTGCGAGCTTCTGCGCCTCCACGAATCGGGCTTGGACACCGGAGCGGGGTTGGAGGCCTGTGAAGCAGGCTTCAATGCGCTGGAATTGGTAGGAGATGTCCTGCACGGCCATGGGCCACGGATTGCCGGCGACGAACTTGTGCGTACGGAGGAGGTAGTCGAACCCTTGCGTGTCCTCGCTGAAGGGATGTCGCATGGATGCAGGGAAGAGGACTGCGGCCACGTTTTCGTCGAGGTCGGCCAGGTAGGACTGATACTTGAGGGCGTACACGAAAAGGTCCAAGGCCGTATCGAGGACGGTTTCCTCGCCGGCCAGCTGCACGCCTTGTGCAGCCAGAACCTCGAGGCGGTCGATTTTCCTGGCCAGATTGGCCAGGACGCTCAGCACCTCACCACGCTTCTTCCACGCGTTCCCGTACGCGGCTGACTTGCTGGCATGCAGGTCACGGATGCTGGTGCGCAGGGCGTCTACGGCCACTTGGACCGGAACTCCAACGTGCGCGCATCAAGGTCGGCAACGAGGAAGCCGCCGCCGTGTTCAGCTAGGTTATGCATGGCGGTGAAGCCCTGAGTGATGGCGCGCGCCCAGAGCTGGTCGGAGCATGCCTTGACCTCAATGTCATCCGTGATGGCGCGAACAACGTCGAGGACGTCCTCGTTGACCGAGCGGTCGTGCAGGAACCCGAGTCGCCGCTTGGCCATTTGCGCGAGGACGGCCGAGAGGCCTTCCTCGGCGAAGGCTTGGCGGGCAGAGTCTTCGCCTTCCTCCGTGTCGGGGTCGGCCTTGCGCTTGATGCGCAACACGTAGCGCATCACGGGCGACCACCCGAGGACAGCCATGAAGCCGAGATGGATAGCGTCGTGAAACCGGTAGGCGTCTTCCTTGCGCTGGTGATCCGTGAGGGGATCACCAAGCGGCCTGCCGACGTCGTAGCCGATGCGCTTGCCCGGCTTGGAGCCAGGCTTGGAGCCCTTGGGAAACGCGTTGGGTTGGGCGTCGACGAGTACCAGTTGGTTCTCGGGTCGGCCCTTGGCGCCCTTGGATTGTTTGAACTGGATGACGAGGCGACGAGGGAAACGTTGCTCCAGGCTGAATCCCTTCTCGAAGTCCGGCTCTACCTTCAAGTCCAAGGTGCCGTAGCGGTTCTTGGTGCGCTTCAGGTTGAAGGCAGCAATCTCCTCGAGGTCCAAGTCGTTGGCGGACGCGATGGCGGCGCAGAACCACATGACGTCGCCGAGCTCCTGCTTCAGAAGGTCGCGGACTTGGTCCTTGGAGACATTGTCGCGCAGCAGCCGCTTGTAGATTTCCAGGACGGCGCCAGCCTCGCTGGCCAAGCCGAGAACGGGGGCCATACGGCCCTGCCAGTCCTTCCGCTTGTTGCGATCCGTCTGGGATGCCTTGGCCTGATAATCGTTGAGTTTCACTTCTTCGCCTCCGGCTTCCAGGGGGGCTGCAGGGCCTTGGGCCGTGCGCGCTTCAGCAATGCCCAGGCGCCGCCCAGAGCAGCGGCGGGACTGACGAAGGCCGTCACGATGGCAATGACGGTGGAGGCTTTGGGGTGAGCCAGCGTCCACCATGCGCCGGCGGCGGAGACGAGGGTGCCCAAGCCGAGGGCCACTAGGGCCCATTGAATCCGGCGGAAGCGCCACTCGGTGAAGCTGACGAGGCGCCAGGCCAGGATACCGTCGCGTTCCAAGACGGAGGGGGCCAACAGTGCCATGGGGAACTGCGGGAGGTCAAGCGGGGATTCGCGCACACTGTCCTCCTGGTGGTTGGACGCGCTGCGGCGCGGCCGCGGCGCCTTGTCTCTTGATTGCCAGAAGATGATGCTGAAGATCGGTTGTTCGTACTCGAGTGTGATGGGGTGAGTGCCTTGGTTCATGAAGCCCAAGCGCAGGTTGCTTGAGAACCCGAAGTCTGTCTTGCCGCCGTGGCTCCACAAACCGTCGAGCAGGAGGCTCATCTTGGGTGAACCCGTCGCGCACACATCGTCATCGAGGTTGAGCACCTCCCGGGACGTTGCCAGGATGGTCTCACCGGGGTAGATGGTAATTTTGTCGCCGGCCTTGAGGCGGGCGACCTCACCGCCGCGCGTCACATAAGTGACGCGCGATCCCAGACGGATGTCGTATCCCATCTCGTTAACGGAGTCCTCCGACGTCGTGCCGCCCTTGAAGAGGCGGAGGATTTGCGCCTTGTCCAGGACTATGCCGATGGGCGTGCTGACGGCCGAATCCTTGGTAGGCATGGCGGGGTTCGGCACAGGGGTCGCAGTCATCTTGCCCTCTTAGCCCATTGGTCCCACGAGGTATCGCCGTACCTGTTGCTCAGGCCGGCTTGACGAGCTTGCGGGTGCCCGCCTTGTTATCCAGGTAGGCCTGGGTGGAGTGGATGACGAGGGGTCCGACGCTGCCGCCGATTTCGCGGGCGACGGCGGCCTGCAGGCGCGCCAAGCCCAGGAGGTTGCCGGGCACCTTGAATGTGTAGTCGTGGTTGCGGTAGATGGCCGTCAAGTGGACGGCGTGGTTGTACAACTTGAAGGAGAGATGCGACAGGCAGGGGGAACCGCGGATGACATTGTCGTCGCGCCAGGGCCGGTTGATGCTAAGCTCGTAGCAGGCGTGGGCGGCTTGGCCGCCGTTGTTGGCGCGCTTCATCTTGTGGATGAGGGTCCGTAGGGGGTTGAGGGGGAGGCCGTCCTTGCCGTGCAGGATTGTGCCGTCCGCCAGGGTGACCCTGAGCATGCGCTCCGCGTAGGTGCCCCAGTGATGCGCATCGTGGCGGCGGAACTCCTCGATTTGCTGGGGGTAGGCTTGGTAGACGCCTTCCATGCCGTTGCGGCGGTACTCGGCGCCAGGGAAGATCAGTTC
>JAIVGU010000135.1 GCA_020201445.1 Halobacteriales archaeon | reverse complement strand
GCACCGACTGGGTCTTCATCGCCCCCAACAGCAACACCGGCGTCTGGATTCTCAAGCTCGAGGGCCCCCCCGCGGCGCGCAAGCTCACCTACGTCGCCCAGACCCTCCCCGTCGAGGGCGGCCCCCTCGGCCCGCACGACCTCTACGTCCAGCGCGACGCCTTGGACTCCCACTGGTACCTCTACTCCAGCGACGGCTTCCACGGCTGGACCACCTTCAACGTCGACGACCCCACCCACCCCAGCCTCGCCGGCGCGTGGGCCAACCCCGCCGAGGGCGGCTACACCCACACCATCCAGGCGCAGGCCATCAACGGCAAGCGCATCGTCGCCACCATCGCCGAGGTGGGCGCCAACTTCCTGCGCGTCTACGACGCCACCGACCTGCGCGCCCCCATCCTGCTCGGCCAGTACCAGGCCAAGAGCGACGGCGTGGCCGTCGGCAGCGACCTGCCCGGCGGCACCGGCCCCTCCGCCACCCACCCGCAGCACAACTTCAACATCGTCGGCGGCAACCTGTTCCTGTCGTACTACTCCTACGGCATGTACGTGTTCAACCTCACCGCCTTCACCGCCGGGCCCGGCCCCAGCGTCCCCCTCACCGGCTCGCTCACCCTCAAGCCCGCCGCCCACTGGGCCCTCGGCACCGAGAGCCTCGACGACGGCCCCGCCGCCTTCAGCGGCTACTGGGACACCGTCGTCAAGGACGGCCTCATCTACGTGAGCTGGATGGAGGGCGGGCTCGTGGTCTTGGGCTACGGCTGCCACGGCACCAGCCTGCCGGACCCGGCGCTGACCAGCACGGGATAGCCGCCCCCACCCACAATCCCGGATGGCCGGCGCGATGCAGAGGGAGTGGGCCTTGTCGGATTTGAACCGACGTCACGAGGTCCCAAACCTCGAAGGATACCAAGCTACCCCAAAGGCCCGGGGTGTCCCCGCGACTTGAGGCATGGTCATAAGGTTGCCTTGGGTGGCGCACCCGTGGCCGTCTGGAGCGACACGGACTTCCTCGCCGCCCGCCAAGCGGGGGCCTTCTCGGCCGAGCCGTGGCACGAGCAGGACCTGACCCCGAACGGCCTCGACCTCCGCATCGGCCAGGTTCTCGTCCCCTCCACGATGAAGGAGCCGCAGACCCAGGGCACGGTGGCCGTGCCGCCGATGGCGCGGTTCCAAGTTGGCACGCAGACCGTCCTCGCGATGCCGCCGGACGCCGTCGGCTCGCTGTGGATCCGCTCAAGCTTCGCGCGCAAGGGCGTGCTGGCCAGCTTCGGCAAGGTGGACGCCGGCTTCCGTGGCAACCTGACGCTGGGCGCCTTCAATGCCAGCCACGAGCCCCTGGAGGTCAAGGTCGGGGACACCTTCTGCCAAATCGTCCTGCACCGGATGCTCTCGGAGCCGCGCAGGAGCTACCATGGCAAGTACCAGGACCAGCGCGGCGTGACGCAGGCGAAGCCGTGAGCGCGCCCCTGCCCAGCATCCCGGTGCGCGGCGCGATGCCCTGCCTGGAGCGCCGGTGCAGCGCGTGCTGCCACGACACCGAGATGCTCCTCACCGACGGCGATGTCGCGCGCATCGCCGCGCTGCGGCCGGGGGTCGACTTCTGGTTCACCGCCGACGACGGCTTCCGGCAACTCCGCACCCGCGACGGCCCCGCCGCGGTGGGCGGGACCGGCCGGCCCTGCGTCTTCCTGGCGCCGGAGGGGACGTGCGGCATCCACGCCGACCGGCCCGAGGGCTGCCGGCTGTACCCTGCCGTGTGGGACCTGGAGCGGGAAGCCGCGGAGCTGGACGCGGAGTGCTGCCCGCACACCGACGGCTTCCTCCTCGCCCCGGCCACGCGGGACGCGACCCGGCGGCTGGCGCAACGGTTGGAGGGCGAGCGCGAGCGGCGCGCGGCGGCCGGCGCCGGAAGCCACGGGTTATAGGCACCTCCCTGGATGGGCCGCGCCATGGGCGCCCTGGCCGCCAACGCCGCCGTCGCCGCCGGCATCCTGCTGGCCGGCATCGCGTTCCTGCTCTTCGTGACGGGGCTGGTGGCGTGGCGCCGCGTCGGGCACACACGGCTCCTTTGGGTGGCGCTCGCGTTCCTCGGCCTCTGCGCGCAGGGCGTGCTGCTGGCGTGGGAGACCTACCGCGACCGCGCCGACGTCGCCGCGGGGCCGCCGGGGCAGGCGCTGCTGTCCCCGCTGCTCGGCCTCGCGGTCGTGCTCTGCCTCTACCTGGCGGTCCTGAAGCGGTGAGCGATGGGGCCGGACGCGGACACGGTGCTGGACCTGGAGGCGCGTCGGCGCATCGTCGCGCACGTGCGCGAGCACCCGGGCCTGCACCTGCGCGCCTTGGCCGAGGCGCTCGCGATGCCGGTCTCCACGCTGGAGTACCACTGCTACCACCTGGAGAAGCACGGCCACCTGGCGGTGCGTGAGGGCGGCGGCTTCAAGGCGTTCTACCCCGCCGAGGGGATGGACCGCCGCGACCGCGACATCCTCTACCTGGTGCGCCACGACGGGCCGCGCCGCATCTGCGCCCACCTGCTGCTCCACCCCGGCGCGACGCCGGGGGACCTGAAGGAGGTCGTGCGACTCTCGGCGCCCACGCTGTCGTTCCACCTCAAGAAGCTGCGCGACGCCGGCCTCGTGCGCGAGGAGCCGGAGGGCCGCACCAAGCGCCTCACCGTGGTGGACCCGGAGCGCGTGGCGAGCCTGCTCGTGGCCTACCGCGCCTCCTTCCTCGACGACGCGGTCGACCGCTTCAGCGAGGCGTGGCTGGCGCTCGGCCCACCCGTGCAGCGCAAGCCCGCCGAACCCGCCGACGCCGAGGGGCCTGGCGAGCCTCCAGCCTAGGCGCCGCTGACGGCGACCGTGCCCTTGACCTGGGCGGTGGGGCCGCTGGAGGCCATGTAGACCGACCACACCCCCTCCGCCGGCGCCTGGATAGTGAGGGTGAGCGGGCTGGGGCCCTCCA
Organism: Halobacteriales archaeon; assembly: GCA_020201445.1. The sequence continues at coordinate 136 of JAIVGU010000135.1, read as the reverse complement.
CCGAGGCGACGGGCGTGGAGCCGAAGGCGTCCGCCCCGGGGGCGTAGGCCGCGAGGTGGAGGGCGCACGTCGGGCTGTCGCAGGTCCACCTGGCCTCCAGGCGCATCTCGCGCAGCCCCGCCGGCACGGTGAACCC
>JAIVGU010000002.1 GCA_020201445.1 Halobacteriales archaeon | reverse complement strand
GGTTTGCCGGGGTCTTCGAGGTCCCTGGTTTGCTGCTCCAGGGGCAACCAATACCGATGGACGTGCAAGAACCCATGACATGTGTCGTAGCGGCAGACTTGCACGACTTCTTCGGCAAGGGTTGTGCAGAGGTTGATTTTGAAGAACACGATGTCTGCGCCTTCACGGTGCACCTCCCAATCGAGGAACGTTTCCAGGTCATCGTGGTAGGTTCTCCACTTCTTGACCTGCGTCACATGCCAATGGATGTCATCTGACATAAAAAGTCAGTGCATGGGGCCCAAGTTTTGCGGTGAATGTGCCTACGCCAGGAACACCTGCACCTTCACCTGGTTCTTGCCCGCGCCCGCCGTCCACGGCAGCCCGACCTCGCGGGTCGAGCGCGCGGCCACCTCGACGCGCTCCTCCACCACCGGCTTGCCGTCCAGCAGCAGGACGAGGCGCAGCACGGCGGGGATGCTGCCGTCGTTGTGGATGGTGGCCGTCGTGGTGACGGTGCCGCCGGGCAGCGGGTCGGGCGGCTCGTGGCGCACCGCGGCGAGCTGGATGTCGCGCGCCTTGGGGACGCGGGGGTCGGTGCCGGCGGGCTGGAGCGCCTGGACGGTGACGTGGCCGTGCGCGCGGTGGCGGGGCATCTCGGCCCCGTCGGCGGAGAGCGGCACGATGTCGAACTCCACCGTCTCGCGCTCCAGGCTCGGCGTCCCCGGCGGCACCTCGACGCGCAGGATGCCCTCGGCCGGGTTGGCGGGGTCGAGCTGGACCGTCCCGACGTCCGGCGTGGGGCCGCGGAAGCGGAAGGCGGAGTTCCAGGCGGCGCGGCGCAGCACGGCCTTGGCGGACGCCACCCCGCGGCGGGCCTTGTCGAGGCGGATGCGGAACTCGGCCACGCCGCCGGGGGCGGCCAGGACGCGGCGGGGCTGCACCTCGAGGCGGATCCAGGGCGTCTGCGTCGCCGAGAGCGCCAGGAACACCAGCACGACGGCCAGGAGGACAAAGACCAGCAGGAGGGCCAGCTCCGCGTAGTCGCCCAGCGGCCCGTCGAGCCCGATGCCGGTGGCCAGGGGCGTGAGGAAGCCGAGCGCCGCCGGGATGGCGCGGTGGCCGGGGGGCGGCGGGGGCTGCACGACGATGGTGGCGAACTCGGTGTCGCCGCCGGCCGAGCCCGCCACCTCGAACGACGGCGAGAGCGTGCCGGGGGCCGCGCCCCGCAGGCGGACGGTGACGGGCAGCGTGGCGTTGCCGCCGGCCTCGACGCGCGCGGCGTCGGGGAGGGTGAACTGCAGCCGGGGCGAGGCGCCGGGGGCGGCGAGGCGCACCAGGTCGGCGGAGCGGGCGTGGTTCGCCACCCGCACGTCGAAGCGGACCGTCGCGTTGCCGTCCCGCGTCGCCACCGCGCCGCCGGTGAAGCTGCGCGTGCCGTTGCTCTCCTGGATCTCGCCCCCCACCACGGCGGCGGAGAGGTCGCTGCGGAAGGGCGGCGGCTGGAGGGTGAAGGGGGCCGCCCCGCCGCCGTCGGGGGCGCGGTCCGAGCCGGAGGAGTCGTCCGTCGCCACCGTGTCGGGCAGGGGGCCGCCGCCGGTGGGGCCGCCGTCCGCGTCGCTGGCGGTGACCGAGAGCTGGCTCAGGACGTCGCCCGGGGAGGCGCCGATGCTCGCGTAGGGGAGCGTGAGGACCAGTTGGCTGCCCTGCCCGCTGGCGGTCGCCCCGTCCGCGCCGCTGACGGTGGTGCCCGTGACGGTGACGGTCTTGGTGGCGCTGCGGGCCGTGCTGGACGGCGCGCTGTCGGGGCCGCGGTCGAGCGCGAACTCGAAGACAACCTTCTGGCGCGCGGTGGGCGGGGCGGAGAAGTTGACGAAGAGGTTGACCGAGGTCGGCTGGACGTCGGTCGCCTGGCTGGCCAGGACCGCCGTGATGTCGACGTTGCGGTAGGTCGGGGCGGGCGCGGCGGGGTTGGGCGGCACCTGCGGCCCGACGACGGCCTGGTCCCCCGCCGGGTCGGTGGCGAGGACGACGGTTCGCACGAGGGCGGCGGACGCGGGGGGGCCCAGGCTCACCGCCAGCAGGAGGACCATGAGGAAGGTGGCCCGGCGCATCGCATCCCAGGCCGGAGGCCCGGAGGGACTCTGGCCGCACGCGCACAGGGATATAAATATTAAAAGTCCCCCGTCTTGCCCCCTCAACATGGCAGACCCGGAGCTCGCCAAGCGCCTCGTCAAGATCCTCAACGAGCTGGAGGAGCGCTTCGCCCAGGGCACCATCCCCCTCAAGGAGATGACCGCCTACGTGGAGCAGCAGAAGATTCCCCACCTCGACGGCTACCTCCGGCGCGCCGGCGCGCTCGACTACCAGAGCCCGAAGCGCTTCTTCCAGGCCGGCCCCGACCTGAAGGGCGTGCGCGAGGCGCTCAAGAAGAACAAGGTCCCGCGCGGCCTCGAGGGCCTGCTCGGCGCCGCGTCCTAAAGCTCAAGTCCCGGGACGGCTTCCCAAGGATGCCGGGATGAACTCCGGTCCGTGCGGCTCCCCTTTTTTCGGACCGCTCGCTTCCCCGCCGCGGTGGGGATTCAATCGGGCTTCGGCCCCCCAACTGGAGCAGCGGCGGCTATGTGGGGCCGCAGGCCCCACGACGCGCGGGGTGACGCCTGGGGGCGCAGCCCCCGGGCGGGGGTTCCAATCGGGCTTCGGCCCCCAACCTCTCCAGCCTTGGCTCCTGCGCGCAGGGCATGGAAGATTCCTCCATGACCCGTAAATATACGGCCCCCTGCATGGAGAGCCGTGCCTGACGGGTCCCAGATTGCCGGCGCACTGGTGCAGCTCGCCGCCGCAGGCGCCGCCGTCTACGGGGCCGTGCGCTGCGTCCGCCTGCAGCGCTTCGCCAGCGACCGCCGCCTGACCGCCCTCGCCTGGTTCTTCTCCCTGTTCGCCGCCGCCATGGTCCTCCAGGCCCTTTGGCAGGCCGGCGTCGCGTCGGGGCCCCCAGCCGGCTTCGACGGCGCCGCCGGCATCCGCTTCAACGGCACGCGCCCCCCGCCCGGCTTCGACCGCCCCTTCCTGCGGCCCGAGGGCGCTGAGCGGGTCAACATCCTGTTCGCCGGGGCGCACGCCTTCATGCTCGCCAGCCTCGTCGTCGCCGTGTGGGCCTTCGGGCACCGCCGCCGCCCCGACGCCGCCACCGTCGCCCCCGCCCTGGCGCTCTCGCCCTTCGCCCTGGTGGGGACCCTCGTGCCGCTCATGCTGGCGCTGGAGGCCGGCCTGACCCTCTACCTGGCGTGCCGCGCCCTCATCAACCACGTCGAGCGGCGCAGCGTCGGCGCGGTCCAGGTCGCCCTCGGGTTCCTGCTCTTCTTCGTGGGGCACTTCCTGTTCTACCTCGCCCACCAGCCCGGCATGGGCCGCAGCGGCATTGGCGACATCCTTGGCCTCGTCGGCATCGCCCTGCTGGTGCAGGCCCTCCCGGGGACGAAGTAGCATGGTGAAGCCGTACCGCTCGCGCGGCCGCGTCGTGCTGGAGCTGCTGGCGACCATCCAGCGCGAGGGCCCCGTCGGCGTGACCCGCCTCACCAGTGTCGCGAACCTCACGCACGGACGCGTGCAGGAGCACCTGGCGGAGTTCGAGGGCAACGGCCTCGTGCAGAGCCAGCCCGGCGGCGACCGCGCCGCCTGGACGCTGACGCAGCGCGGCGCGCAGGCCCTGGAGGAGCTGCGGCGCGTCGACCGGGCGATGCAGGATTTTGGAATCCACCTCTAACCCGGCGAAACGGGTTCCTCCGCTTCGCTCCGGAACCACGTTTCGCCGCGAGCCAAAGCTTCTGGGGCCCGTCCGGGCCCCAGACCCCTCGGAGGAAGGGGTGGCCGCTCGCGACGGCGCCGCTCACCGCGGCGCCGGCTCCTTTCCTTGCCCGCGCGTCGCTGCGCTCCGCGCTTGCGCGGGCTCGCTGCGCTCGCGCGGCCACCCATGCCGGCGCCCTGCCGCCCAGATCCCAACGCTTTGTCGGCGCCTAGGAGGCTCGCCCAAGGGTATGTCAATCCCCCGCCGATTGCCGCACGCCGCAAGGCAGGCGACGAGTCCATGGCAACCAAGCGCGCAGCGAAGAAGGCCAGCAAGACCACCAGCAGGAAGGCCACCGGCCGCTCCACCTCCCGCACGGCGGCGTCCCGGAAGGCAAGCCCGAAGAAGGCCGCCGCGCCCGCCGCGCGCAAAATCCGGCCCGGCGCCATCACCCACACCGAGCTCGCCAGCAGCGACCCCACCGCCACCAAGCAGTGGGCGGAGAAGACCCTCGGCTGGAAGTTCGGCGACTCCATGCCGACCCCCAACGGCCCCTACCACATGTGGCGGTTCGGCGAGAACATGGGCGGCGGCATCCGCGCCAACAACCCGCCCGAGACGCCCGGCACCGTCCCCTACGTCGAGGTCAGCGACATCAACGCCTCCTACCAGAAGGCGCTTCGCAACGGCGCCACCGAGATGCTTCCCCCGCAGGAAATCCAGGGCGGCATGGGCTGGATCGCCATCGTGCAGGCCCCCGGCGGCCCCGCCGTCGGGCTGTGGGGCACCAAGTAGGGGCCGTCGCCTTCCAGCGGGCCGCGTTCTGGGCTGCCGTCGCTGGGACAGAACCGGCGGTCCACGACCCTCAAATAGCCGCGCGCCTTTTCCCCGCACAAGGAGCAGATGCCGCGCAGGCGGCATGGCGGCCCCGCCACCATTGGCGCAGGGCGGCGGCGACTCCCGTTTTCCCTAGCCAGCGTCCGCTTCGGCCCGGGGCAACCGTTTATATCCCCCCCTCCGTCCCCGGCTCGACGCCAGGGGTGCCTGCATCCCCGGTGAAGGTGACTGTGTTGGACTACACCCGGTTCGAGAAGGCCCGCATCGTGGGCGCCCGCGCGCTGCAGTTGTCGATGGGGGCCCCGCCGCTCATCGAGACCCCCGCCGACGTGCGCAACCCCGTCCGCGTCGCGATGCTGGAGTACGAGGCCAACGCCATCCCCCTCACCGTCAAGCGCACCGCAACCCACCAGGTGAAACAGTGAGCGAAGAACCCTTCATGGAGGCGCAGCAGTCGGCCTCGAGCGCCCCGCCCGGCACCGAGCTCCTCGTCCCCGAGGACGAGTACCTGACCTCGGGCGTCCACATCGGCACCCAGCACAAGACCGCGGACATGAAGCCCTACATCTTCCGCGTCCGCAACGACGGCCTGTTCGTGCTGGACGTCGCGAAGACCGACGCCACCCTGCGCGCCGCCGCGGAGACGCTGGCGAAGTACGACCCCAAGCGCATCCTGTTCGTCAGCCAGCGCCAGTACGGCCAGAAGCCGGTCAAGGAGGCCGCCATGGCCGTGGGCGCCACCGCCATCGCCGGCCGCTTCATGCCGGGCAGCCTCACCAACCCGCTCACGCCCAACTTCATGGAGCCCGAGATCCTGGTGCTGACCGACCCCCTCGGCGACGCCCAGGCGCTGCGCGAGGCGATGAACATCAAGGTCCCCATCATCGGCCTCGTCGACTCCAACAACGAGACGAAGAACCTCGACATCGTCATCCCGGCCAACAACAAGGGCCGCCGCAGCCTGGCGCTGGTCTACTGGCTCCTGGCGCGCGAGATCCTCGTGGCGCGCGGCGAGCTGAAGGACCGCAGCGCCTTCGGCAAGACCGTCGACGACTTCGAGGCCAGCCTCTAGGGCCGGCCCCCTCCTCCCTCACACTCCCCGTCCACCTCCGGAGGAACCCCCCATGATTCCCCTCTTGCTTGCCCCCGTGGCTGGCCTGCTGGCCCTCGCCGCCGCCGCCCTGCTCGTGCAGAGCATCCTGAAGGCCAAGACCGGCGAGCCCCGCATGGTCGAGATCTCGGACGCCGTCAAGGAAGGCGCGATGGCCTTCATGAACCGCCAGTACCGCACCATCGCCATGGCCGCGGTGGCCATCATCGCGGTGCTGCTCGGCGTCACCTTCACGCGCGGCGACGCAGCGGCCACGACGCAGTGGCTGTGGACCACCGTCGGCTTCGCCGTCGGCTCCGGCTTCTCCGCCCTCGCCGGCTACATCGGGATGTTCATCTCGGTGCGCAGCAACGTCCGCGTCGCGCACGCCGCCAAGGCCGGCCTCGGCCCCGCGCTGCGCATCGCCTTCCGCGGCGGCGCCGTCGCCGGCCTCGCGGTCGCCGGCCTGGCGCTGCTGGGCGTCTCCGGCTTCTTCTGGTACTTCAGCAACAGCGGCAACGCGTCCCTGGTGGCCGACCCGGTGACGCCGCTCATCGGCTTCGCCTTCGGCGCCTCGCTGGTCTCGCTGTTCGCCCGCGTCGGCGGCGGCATCTACACCAAGGCGGCCGACGTCGGCGCCGACCTGGTGGGCAAGGTCGAGGCGGGCATCCCCGAGGACGACCCGCGCAACCCGGCGGTCATCGCCGACAACGTGGGCGACAACGTGGGCGACTGCGCCGGCATGGGCGCCGACCTGTTCGAGACCTACGCCGTCACCGCCATCGCGGCCGTGTTCCTCGGCTTCCTGTTCACCCCCAAGGCCGCCTTCGCGGCCCACATGGAGCTGGTGACCTACCCGCTGCTGCTGGGCGCCGTCGCCATCCTGGCCTCCATCCTCGGCATCTTCTTCGTCCGCCTGGGCAAGAGCCAGTCCATCATGGGCGCGCTCTACAAGGGCGTCTACGCCTCCGCCGCCCTCGCCGCGGTGGGCTTCTACGTCGTGACGCAGCAGGTGTTCCCCAAGGGCCTGAACCTCGCCGCCACCTTCGGCGGCAACTTCGGCGCCGGCGTCACCCCGATGAGCCTGTTCCTCGCCACCCTGGTGGGCATGGCCGTGATGGTGCTGATGATGTTCATCACCGAGTACTACACGGCGACCCAGTACGCGCCGGTCAAGCGCATCGCCAAGGCCTCCGTCACCGGCCCGGCGACCAACCTCATCTCCGGCCTCGCGGTGGGGATGCAGTCCACCTTCGGCACCGTCCTCGTCATCGCGGTCGCGATGTTCGCCGCCTACAACCTGGCCGGCCTCTACGGCATCGCCATCGCGGCAGTGTCGATGCTCAGCGTCACCGGCATGATCGTGGCGATGGACACCTACGGCCCCATCACCGACAACGCCGGCGGCATCGCCGAGATGAGCCACCAGCCCGAGGAGGTCCGCAAGACCACCGACGCCCTGGACGCCGTGGGCAACACGACGAAGGCCGTCACCAAGGGCTACGCCATCGGCTCGGCTGCGCTCGCCGCGCTGGCGCTGTTCGCCGACTACACCCACCGCCTCGCCGCGGAGAACGTGGGCGGCGCCGCCATCGTCTTCGACCTCAACGGCCCGCAGGCCCCCACCATCCTGCTCGGCCTGCTCATCGGCGGCATGCTGCCCTTCCTGTTCTCCAGCTTCCTCATGGAGGCGGTGGGCAAGGCGGCCGGCAGCATCATCACCGAGGTGCGCCGCCAGTTCCGCGAGATTCCCGGCATCATGGAGGGCACCGGGAAGCCCGACTACGCCGCCTGCGTCGACATCGTCACCAAGGCCGCGCTGAAGGAGATGGCCCTGCCTGGCATCACCGCCGTCGCGGCGCCCCTCGTCGTCGGCTTCCTGTGGGGCCCCCTCGCCCTCGGCGGCCTGCTCATCGGCGTCCTGGTCTCCGGCCTGATGATGGCGCTCGCCATGTCCAACGGCGGCGGCGCCTGGGACAACGCCAAGAAGTACATCGAGAAGGGCAACCACGGCGGCAAGGGCTCCCCCGCCCACGCCGCGGCCGTGGTGGGCGACACCGTCGGCGACCCCTACAAGGACACCGCGGGCCCCTCCATCAACGCCCTCATCAAGGTCATCAACACGGTGAGCCTGCTGTTCGCCGGCCTCATCGCGACGACGCACCTGCTGTAGGCGCGCTCCCTTCCTCCCTTCCCCTTCCCTTTTTTTTGCGTCGGCCACGCGGGGGCGGCAGAGCCGGCTCTGCCAACCTTCTTGCCCCTGGGGCAATCGTCTGGGGCCATCCCCGCTGCGCCGCAAGCCTGCGCGGTGGGGCAGGAACCCCAAAAATGCCTTCGACCAAGAAGAACGCCAACCAGCCCGCCCCCCGCGGCGGCACCCGTCCCGCTATCCACGCCCTCGGCGTGCTCGCCGTCCTGCTCGGAGCCAGCGCCGCCCTCCCCGCCGTGGGAGCTGACCACATCCGCGCGATGGCCGTGTACCAGTCCGGCGTCGATGGGCTGGACGTCACCATCAATGTCGACTACAACCCGAGCGGCAACTGCTGGGGCGGCACCTTCCAGTGGTTCACCGGCGAGACCCCAGCCGCCTCCGGCTCCATCCCGGACGGCATCAGCGCCTGCCACTACATCCACGACCAGTCCGGCACGGGCGTCGCGATGACGGGGCCCGGCGCCAACGGCCGCACCTTCGCCTGGAGCCTCACCGCCATCCCGGCCGACCAGGACGACCCCAACCTTGTGCGCCTGCAGATCAGCTATCCCTACAACGCATCGGGGACATACGTCCTGGTCTGGAACGACTGCTGCGTCCCCTCGCCCACCGACGGCCTGCCACCGATTGCCGTCGTGCACACGGACGCCGCGGTGCCAGCCAAGAAGATCCTGGCGCTCGACAGCGCCACCGACGAGGCCACGCTGTTCACCAATGCCGGCATCCCCAAGTGCGCCATCACCACGGCTCCTACTTGCTACGACCTCGTCGCGGACACCAGCCTCGCCACCGTGAACCTCGGCGCCTACAGGGCCATCCTTGTTGGCGCGCACGCCAGCACCGCGGCCCTCACGGCCCTGACCGCGCGCGCCGCGGACATCAGCGCCTTCGTGGGCGGGGGCGGGGGCATCATCGTGTACGCCCAACCCGGTGCCGACACGCTGCTGACCAAGCACTACCAGTGGCTGCCCGGCGGCAGCGCCTTCACGCACGCCGCCGAGACCAGCAACGAGGTCAAGGTGACGCTGAAGGGGCTGACCCACTACAGCCAGATGGACCAGCACGACGCCACGCTCAGCAACTGGGCCTACTCCGAAGAGAACCGCTTCACGGCGTGGCCGGCCTACTTCGACCAGGAGCTTGTCTACGTCAGCGGCGTGCCAAGCCTGATTGCTCTGGTGGCCGGCCCCCTGGTGGCCGGCGCGGGCGCCGGGAACCTCGACCACGCCATCGTCCTGGCCGGACGGTACCCCGGCACCCTCGGCGCGTCGGGCTGCGTCATCGCCTCCGGGCAACCCACGGACATCACGGCGGTGTTCGGGACGGTCAGCGTCGGGCCCGGCATCGGCGCGCAGGAGGCCGCGGAGCAGATGTTCCGCTCGAACCTCTACTACGCCATGACCTGCGCCCAGTGAGCCACGCGGTTCCCTCCTCCCCTCCTTCAACCAACCCTTCATGTGGGAGGCCGCGGTGCGCGCCGCGTGCCCCGGCTGTCCCCGCGCATGGGCCGCATCGTCGGCTCCGCGACCATCGCCATGAACAACATGGTCGCACAGAAGCGGGCGGGCGGCGTCGACGTGGTCAGCTTCAGCGTCGGCGAGCCCGACTTCGACACTCCGGCGCACGTCCGGCAGGCCGCCAAGGACGCGCTCGACGCGGGCAAGACCAAGTACACCCCGGGCGCCGGCATCCCGGAGCTGCGCAGGGCCGTCGCCGCCACCGCGCAGCGCGAGCAGCGCATCCCCTGCGAGGCGAAGAACGTCCTGGTGGCGCCCGCCAAGCAGTGCGTCCTCTACAGCATCCTCGCCATCGCGGACCACGGCGACGAGGTGCTGCTGCCCGACCCGGCGTGGGTCAGCTACGACCCGATGGTGCGCTGGGCGCACGCCACCCCCGTCCCGGTGCCGCTGGACGAGGCGTTCCGCATGACGCCGGACGCGGTGGCGCAGGCCATCACGCCGCGCAGCAAGGCCATCGTGCTCAACTCCCCCTCCAACCCCACCGGCGGCGTCAATACCCCCGCCGACGTGCGCGGCATCGTCGAGCTGGCGGTCGACCACGACCTCTGGATTGTCAGCGACGAGATCTACCGCCACCTCCAGTACGAGGGGGAGCCGCTGAGCCCCGCCGCGCTGCCGGGCGGCTTCGACCGCACCCTCACCGTCGACGGCCTGTCGAAGTCGTTCGCCATGACGGGGTGGCGCATGGGCTGGGTCATCGCCCCGCAGCCCGCCTTCGGCGCCGTCGACCGCCTGCAGAGCCACAGCCTGACGCACGCCACCAGCTTCGCGCAGTACGGCGCCGTCGCCGCGCTGACCGGCCCGCAGGACTCCGTCGGCGAGATGCGCGCCGAGTTCCAGGCCCGCCGCGACCTCATCGTGCAGGGCCTGCGCCGCCTCCCCGGCGTCACCTGCCCCGAGCCGATGGGGGCGTTCTACGTCTTCCCGCGCTTCGACCGCCGCCAGTGGGGCAACCTGCGCGACGAGGAGCTGGCGATGGAGCTCCTGGACAAGGCCAACATCGCGGTCACCGCCGGCAGCAACTTCGGCCCGCGCGGCCAGGACCACCTGCGCTTCAGCTACGCCACCAGCCGCGAGCGCATCGCGGAGGGCTTGGCGCGGCTGGAGAGGTTCCAGTCCGGGCTCTGACCCACCACACATTGCACGGAGTCCACAAACGGTGGTCCGTGCAATCCGCGGAATTTGTGGTTTGGCTCACGCGCACGCCGAGGCGCTGTTGCTCCACAGGGCCTGGACGGCGTAGTTGCTGCCGCCGATGACGATGTTGCGCGCCGTGGCACCGGGGCCAAGGTTCCACGCGCACTTGTCGGCGTTCTCGTAGCCGGTGACGTCGTACCAGGCGTCCAGGTGGGGGTCGGTGATGACCTCGGCGTACTCGTGGCCGGCGACGATGCTGAAGCCGTCGAGGTTGCCTGCGGCGCCGGCGTTGACGAAGCTCTTGCCGCACGAGGCCCCCGCGTCCGTCTGGTAGGGCAGGTTGGTGTAGGCGATGGGGACGACGCCGTGGACGCCGGTGTCGACGCCGGTCCAGCTGTGCCAGGCGCAGTAGGGCCCGCCGTTGGCCGCGAAGCCGCCCGTGCTGTGGCCGCTCGAGGTGGCGATGATGTAGTCGGCGTTCACGTCGTAGCCGAAGTGGGCGGCGGCCGCGATGGCCTCCAGCTCCACGCCGAGCCCCGAGTCGGTGAGGCTGAGGTCCGGGCTGGGCGCCAGGGGGCTGGTGTCGTCGTACCAGACGCCGGCGAGCTGGCCGGTGGGGTTGCCGACCGCGCCGGTGGCGTCGGTGTACTGGGTCTGGCTCGCCATCCAGGCGTTGCCGCCGACGCCGCCGAAGAAGCTGGTGAGGTAGGGCGCCGCGCCGGCGGGGTCGACGCCGTGCCAGCCCCAGAACACCAGGTAGACCTTGGGGGCGTGCTGCACCTCGCCGCCGTGCCAGACCAGGTTGCCGGTGCCGAGGGCGGCGCGGCCGGGCAGGAGGTCGGGCAGGGTGGGCGCGGGCGGGGCCTGGCCGATGGCGTAGAGGGTGTGCCGCGCCACGGGGGCGGGCAGGTCCTTCACCGGGTCGGCGGCGGTGCCGAGCGGGGCGGCGGCGAGGGTCAGG
>JAIVGU010000311.1 GCA_020201445.1 Halobacteriales archaeon | reverse complement strand
CTGCTACATCGTCCATGACCCCACCGGGGTTTCCAAGGTCTGCCCCCCTGGTCCGTAGGAAAGCCCGCGGCTGGACCTGCGTTTCCTCTGAAGGGTTATCCGAGCCGCAAGGGTCGCTCCGCCGTGCAGGTCCTGCGCGACCCCGACACCCCCGCGGCGTTCGCGTTCCTGCAGGCGGAGCTGGCGGGCCTCGCGCAGCGCCGCGGCCACCTCGTGCAGGCCATCGCTGACTGCGAGGTGCGCTACCAGGGCCGCGCCCGCAGCGACCTCCACCGCGGCGAGCGCCTCGTCCTGCTCAAGCCCGACGGCACGCTGCTCGTCCACACCGCCGAGAAGTCGAAGCCGGTGAACTGGCAGCCGCCGGGCGCCGCGTTCTCGGTCGGAATGGAGGACGGCCGCGTCGTGCTGACGAGCCACCGCACCAAGCCGGAGGAGATCGTCAAGGTCACGTTCCACGCCATCGCCCTGCTGCTGGCGGCGCCGCTGCGCGACGGCGCCGACCTCGCGCTGCTGGGGACGGAGGACGACCTCCAAGCGCTCCTCTACGTTCAGCCCAGCCTGGTGGAGGAGGGCTTCGTCCCCTCCCGCCGCGAGCGCGGCACGGAGCGCGGCTTCCTCGACCTCGACGGCCACGACGCCAAGGGCCGCCGCGTCGTCGTGGAGGTCAAGCGCACGACGGCTGGCGTGTCCGAGGCGCAGCAGCTCTGGCGCTACCTGGAGAAGCTGCGCGGCAGCGATGCTTCGGCGCGGGGGATTCTCCTTGCCCCACGCGTCGCCGACCGTGCCCGCAAGCTTCTGGCGGACCATGGGCTGGAGTGGAAGGAGATTGACTGGGCGGACATCCTGCCCAAGGTCGAGGCGATGCGGCGGGGCGGGCAATCCACGTTGCTGCGCTTCGACTGACTGGCCGACTGACTGGCCTCCCCTGACCGCGGATTTCGCGGATGACGCGGATTCGAGACGGTCCAACGGTGAACCAAAATCCGTGTCATCCGCGAAATCCGCGGTTCGCCAAGAGCGCCACAGAGGTCTGACGCTCCGTGGAATCCATGGTTTGGGGTGTCAGGCGTCAGGCACCGTCGGCAATCCATCCGCGATACTCCACCCCATCGGCGGCCTAAACCCGTAGAACACCGTGCTGTACAAGTCGAACGACTGCTCGACGACGACGCCCACCGGCACCGGCTCCTCGAACCAGGCAAAGACACGGAGTTGCAAATCGTTGCCAAGGCCCAGCCGGTTCACGCCTGCGCCCTCCACGCCAACAATGAGCGGCGAGGGGCCGGAGGCGCTGGCCAGCTCGGTGTAGCCCGCCTGCGCCCCCTCGGCGCCCACGGTGGGCGGGCCGGCGCTGTGGTTGCGCTGGTCCATGTGCAGCAGCAGCGTGTCGGCGAGCGGGCCGCTCGGGGTCCACACCAGCTCGCTCTGCACGAAGTCGGGCCGGCCGGAGTCGAGGACATGGATGGCGATAAAGCTGTCCTGGGTCGGCGAGACCCCCACCGTCTGCCCGGGCAGGGCGCAGGCGGCCACCGCGGCGCGGCCCACGGGGGCGGGGGCGTCGACGACGGCGGAGCACTCCATGAGGCCGCTGAACTTGAAGGGCTGGAGGAACGGCTTGCGGTAGGCGGGGTCGGGGTCGAGCGCCACCCGGACCAGCCCCGGCTCGGCCACGCCGGGCTCGACCTGCACGGGGAGCTGCACGGCGAGGTAGCCGGTGCGGTGGACGCGCAGCACGTGGCTCCCCGCGGGGACGCCGTCGAAGCGGAACAGGCCGTCGGCGCTCGTGTTGGCCACGGTGGAATGGTCTGCCACGCGCAGCGTCACGGCGGCGCCGGCGAGCGGATGGATGCCGGCGTCCACGACGAGGCCGCGCACGGTGCCGGTGGTCGCTGTGGGCGCGACCGCGCCGTGGGGCACGTCGGACCCCTGCTGCGCGCAGCCCGCGAGCGTTGCCATGGCCAGCGCGGCCACTAGCAGGGGCGCCTTCATCGCCGGGACCGGCCCTGGCGCCGCCTTAACGGTTGCGTCACTGCGGCGGCACGGGCTCGCCGTCGTTGCTGAAGCGGTAGCCCTCGGGGGGCAGGAAGCCGTAGAAGACGTGGGTGTACATCGTGAAGTCCTGCTCCAGCGTCACGCCGGTGTCGAACGCGCAGAACGGGTTGGTCGCCGGGGTGTCGGGGGCGCACACCTGGCTGCCGGTGCCCTCCACGCCGCCGGTGAAGACCGCGGGGGCGAGGCCGGTGCCGTTGCGGCCGATGTCGTACTCCTTGATGGTGGTGGTGTTGACGACCGCCAGCAGGGGCGACTCGCCGGTGGGCTGGTCGGGCAGGTCCTTCTCGTAGCTGCCGCCCTGGAACCCCTCCGCCGTCGCGGTGCGCGCCACGAGCGAGAACTGGTTGCCAGCCGCCTGGGTGGCGTCCCAGACCAACTCGTGCTGGATCCACAGCGGCACGCCGCCGTCGACCGCGATGAACATGGAGAAGTTGTCGGAGGTGACGTTGGCGGAGCAGGGCACCGGGTCGTTGCCGCAGGTGGTGCCGTTGGGGATGGAGCAGACCGCGATGCCGACGCCGGGGGTGACGACGCCGCACTCGATGAAGCCCTTGAACACGGTGGCGGAGGCGTACGGCTTGACGTAGGTGGAGTCCAGCGAGAGCAGCACCTTGAGCGGGTGCGGGTCGCTGACGCCGGCGTGGACCTCGGTGCTCACCTGGGTGTCGCGGAAGCCCAGCTTGTGCGCCTTGACGAAGTAGGTGCCGGGGGGGAGGCCCTGGAACCCGAAGGAGCCCGTGGAGGTGCTGTTGGCGGTGAAGCTGCTCCCCTGCGAGGTGGCCGTCAGCAGGACGCCGGCGAGCGGGCGGATGCCCTCGTCGACGACGACGCCGCGGATGACGCCGGTGGTGGCGGTCGCCTCGAGCTGGAGGTCATCCACGGCGCCGGTGATCGTGTCCGTGGTGGCCTTGCTGGAGCAGCCGGAGAGGAGGAAGAGAGCGATGAGGGCGAGGGGGGCCAGGCGGATTCCCATGATGGTGGAGCGGGCAGAGGCCGTCATATCTCTTTCCCTGAGGACCCGACTTGGTCGGGTCCTCAAAATTAAGGCCTCGACGCCATCAGC
>JAIVGU010000310.1 GCA_020201445.1 Halobacteriales archaeon | reverse complement strand
GTCCAGGTCCGGACGGCGTTCGTGCTGGAGGTGGCCGCCTTGGTCGGGGTCCTCATGCTGGCGCCCTTCCTCGGCCTGCTGCTGCGCGACGGCGCGCGCCGCCGCCGGGTCCTGCGCGAGGCCGAGGCGATGGCGGACGAGCCCGCGTTCCCCGGCGAGGGCGAGGCGGCGCCGCCCGAGGAGTTCGTGGACGAGTCCGCGTGGCCTGAAGCCCGGCAGTAACCCCACGGCCGGAACAGGATTTCGGGGGGAGACAGAGAATCCTCTCCCGATTTGCATCCTTCGTGGGCCTCACGAGCGACACCTGCGAACCGCGGAAGTCGCGGAGAACACGGAGACATCTTCCTTCCGTGGGTTCCGCGACTTCCGCGGTTCGTCGGAGGCATCCTCGGAATCCCCAAACTCCTGTCAGGGAGGCGGCAGCGCCAGCGGCTCCAACTTGTCCAACTCGGTGCCCAACTCGCGCTCAAGCGACCTGTGCAGCGCCTCAATCTTGCGCGCCGCCGCGCCCAATCCCTTCGCGTCGTACTTCGCCAAAACGTCCTCCAGCCGAAGCCGCTTCTCTGCGGTGTAGAGGTTGTCGGCGTGGCAGACGATACGCTCCTCCAGCGTGCGCGGGGTGTAGTCCCGCACGGGCAGGCCGAGAACCTCCGCCTCCCGTGCGTCGATGCCGCCGCCGGTGTGCCGCTCGACGCAGAGGATGACGCGCCCGTCCCACGCGCCGGGGCCGTCGGAGCGCAGCAGGTCGGCGCCGATGCCGGCGTGGCGGACGTCCTGCGCCACGCTGCGGCCGATGTCGTGCAGTAGCGCGGCGGCGGAGACGGTGGCGAGGCCAACGTCCAGTCCTTGCTGCGTGGCGCAGGCGCACAGGGCGAGGGCGAGCCCTTCCACGCAGCGGCAATGTCCTGGCACCCACGCGGGCGGGCGGGCCTCCAGCAGGCGGCGCCAGGCCCGCGCGCGCCCGGCCTCAGGCGGAGACGGTGGGGGCCGCATGCTCGGGGAAGTGGGGCTCAAGCTCCGCGATGCGCTCCTTGAGGGCCTTGCGGACCTCGGCGGTGCGGACCGGGTTCATCGCCTTGCGGCAGACCGGGCAGTTGAAGTTGAGGTCCACGGCGTCCTCGAACGTGATGCGGCGGTGCTGCTCGTCGCAACTGTAGAACTGGTGGTCCTCCTCGAACCGCAGCTGCTGCCGCAGGTGGAGCAGCTCGTCGGCCCAGCGCCGGCGCAGAATGTGCTTGATCTCCATCAGGTCGAGGTCCCAGTAGAAGGTCTCCCAGCCCTTGGCGTCGGTGTCCTTCTCGTACTGCGCCACGTGCGCCTCCATGAGGCGGTAGAGCACCTTGCGCACCTCGCTCGCCTTGCGCTCCTTGAACGTCTCCAGGACGTCGACGCCGGAGATGTGGGGATGCTCCTGCAGGAACTTGGCCATCGCCATCCCCTCGTCGCCCACCTCCTCCTGGATGTAGCCGACCACCTCCTGGTCGGTGAGGGCGGGGACCCACTCCTCGTCGCGGATGCTCACACCTTGGGGAAGCGGCCCCCGGGATTCAAACGTGACTGTCCGCCGTCAGGGCCGCGCGCCGGGGGCCCCAGACCTGTTCGGGCGCCCCTGCGGCTCCGGCTCCAGGGCGGCGACCCGCTTGCCGCGCGCGGTCGGGATGACCTCGATCTCGCCGCCGGGGAAGGCGTCCCGCTCCCACGCCCCGCCGCGCAGCCGGTCGAGCAGCAGGGCGAGCGCCGCGACCTCGCTGTGCGGCTGCGAGCCCACGGCGACGTTGTGGTCCGCCAGTTGGTAGAGCTCAGCGGGCACCTTCTCGGCGCCGACGACGACCAGCACCGGCCGCCCGTCAGCGACGATGCCCGGCGCCGCCTCGCCCAGCGGCGTGCCGTACATGGTGAGGTGGACCACTTGGCCGCCCTCCTGCTGCCACTGCCTGACGGGGCCCTTCCAGCCGGTGCCGGAGGCGACCGAGAAGCTGCCGCCGAAGCGCGTGGCCACGGCGGCGACGGAGCGCACCACCTCGTTGTCCTCCTCGGCGATGCGGACGCCGCGCGCCCCCAGCGCCCGCGCCGTGAGGCAGACGTGCGTGGTGATGCGCTTGTCGCGGGCCGGGCGGTGGCCGAGCCGGAGGACCTCGATGGCGGGGGCCGCGCGGGTCACGGCGCCGCCGCCTTCAGGCTCACCGTGACGGCGAGGCTCTGGCCGTCCGTGCAGGGCAGCGCGTCGCGCAGCCGGACCGGGGCGATGACCTCCAGCGTCGTGGTGTAGTGGCTGCGGTGCGGCAGGATGGCCGCGCACGTCTGCCCCTGCACGGTGGCGGGGTGGCAGGTGACGCCGCCGAAGGTGCGCCCCTCTGCCGTGAACGGCTCGACCTGGATGGAGGGGTGGCGGCGCAGCACCAGGAGCTTGTTCGCCTCGGGCCCGGTCAGCTCCAGGTTCAGCGTCCCGGGGTAGGGGGCCCAGCCGAGGTGCCTCTCGAACTGCGTGACGTAGCCGGGCCGCGAGAGGTAGTAGCGCCCCTCGCCCAGGCCGCCCTTCACCGTGCCGGTCAGCACGATTGCGTCCTGGTGCTCGAACAGGCGGCGGTAGAGCAGGTGCTCGCTGCGCAGGACGCCGCGGCCCTCCTCGGTGATGAGGATGCGCTGCTTGCGCACGCCCATCTCGCGGGTGACGAGGCGGGCCTGGGTCAGCTCGATGAGGCGGCGGCTGGCGCTCTGCTGCGACAGGTCGAGCAGGCTGGCGAACTCGGCGCTCGCCAGCTCCACGGGCTCCTCCATGGCGCCCAGGAGGGCCAACTGCTTGAGCGCCTCCACGTCGCAGGGACGGGTCACGCCGTGGCCGACACCCGTCCCGGCTTTGGGGTTTTGCCCTCCTCGGCCCCCACCGAAACCACGGATTGCACGGATGGCACGGAGTCGCTTGTCCGTGAAATCCGTGCAATCCGTGGTTCGGTCGTCAGGGGGGAAGGGCTCCGGAAGGCGGCCAGCAGATCCCCATAGAGTTCCCGCTCTGCCCCCTTGGTGGTGGCGGCGAGGCGCTGGACGATGAACTCGGGGGTGCTGCGCGCCAGGACGCCCATGCGGGGCATGCGGTCCACCACCAGCCGGTTCTCCTCGTCCAGGC
>JAIVGU010000134.1 GCA_020201445.1 Halobacteriales archaeon | reverse complement strand
GCTCATCGCCAACCAGGCCGCCATCCACCTCACCATGCTGGGCCGCACCGGCCTGCGCGCGATGGGCCTGCAGAACCTTGAGGCAGGCGCGCGGCTGGAGGCGGCCCTCGCCGGCGCCGGGTTCCACAAGCGCTTCAGCGGCGCCACCTACAACGAGCTGGTGACGCGGGTCAACGAGCCCGCCCTCCTGCACGAGCGCGCGCTTGCGCACGGCGTCCACGCCGGCTGGAACCTGGAGCGCGACCTGCCGAACCTGAAGGGCTGCCTGCTCTGGGGCAGCACGCCCTTCCACGCCGAGGAGGACTACCAGAAGCTTGGGCAGGTCCTTCTGCCTCCCATCAAGGGGGTGCGCGTTTGACAGCCAGGAAGGTCACCCTTCGCACGCCGCAGCCCGGCGTCAGCCTGATGGTCATCCCGCACGACGTCCCGCTCGTCGTCGAGCAGGCCCGCCCCGGCCAGACCGGCACCAACCAGGGCCCCGCCGACGAGCGCATGGCGGCCCGCGTCCCCAAGGCGCTGCGGTTCGACCCCGGCACCGAGGGCGACTTCGGCCTCTCCGAGCCGGAGGCGGTCGCGCACTTCACCAAGCTCAGCCAGAAGAACTTCGGCAACGACACCGCGCTCTACCCGCTGGGCTCCTGCACCATGAAGCACAACCCGAAGGCGTGCGACGAGGTGGCGGGCTGGAGCTCGGTGCAGCTCCTCCACCCGGACCAGGACCCGCGCACGGTGCAGGGCAGCCTCGAGGTGTTCTGGGAGCTGGAGCGCTGGCTCGCCGAGGTCACGGGCATGGATGCCGTGTCGCTCCAGCCCGCCGCCGGCGCGCAGGGCGAGTTCCTGGGCCTGCTGGTCGCCCGCGCCTACCACGAGGGCCGCGGCGAAGGGCACCGCGACGAGGTCATCCTCCCCGACACGGCGCACGGCACGAACCCGGCCACCGCGTCGATGGCGGGCTACAAGGTGGTGGAGATTCCCTCCGGCCCCGACGGCCTCGTCGACCTCAACGCGCTCAAGGCGGCCCTGGGACCGAAGACCGCCGCGTTCATGCTCACCAACCCCAACACGCTCGGCATCTTCGAGAAGAACATCCAGCAGGTGCAGAAGCTGGTCCACGACGTCGGCGGCCTGCTCTACTACGACGGCGCGAACCTCAACGCCATCACCGGCCAGGTGCGCCCCGGCGACATGGGCTTCGACATCGTGCACATCAACCTGCACAAGACCTTCGCCGTGCCGCACGGCGGCGGCGGGCCGGGCGCGGGCCCCATCGGCGTGAAGCGCCGCCTGGAGCCGTTCCTCCCGGTGCCGCGCATCGTGAAGCGCAGCGACGGCCGCTTCGACGCCGAGGGCATGGAGCGCCACCCGCAGAGCGTTGGGAAAATCAAGGCCAGCTACGGCCAGAGCGCCGCCTTGGTGCGCGCCTACACCTACATGTGCATGCTCGGCGGCCCCGGCATCACGCGCGCGGCCGAGATTGCGGTGCTGAACGCCAACTACGTCAAGGCGGCGCTGAAGGGCGTCCTCGACTTCCCGCAGCCCGGCATCGCGATGCACGAGTTCGTCGCCTCCGCGAGCGGCCTGAAGAAGCGCACCGGCATCACCGCCGGCGACATCGGCAAGCGGCTGCTCGACTACGGCATCCACGCCCCGACCGTCTACTTCCCGCTGCTGGTGCCGGAGGCGCTGATGTTCGAGCCCACCGAGTCGGCGAGCAAAGAGGAGCTGGACCGCTTCATCGCCGCGGTCAAGGCCATCGCCGCCGAGGACCCCGCCGTCGTCCACGCGGCACCGCACACCACGCCCGTCAAGCGCCTGGATGAGGCGACGGCGGCGCGCAAGCTCGTCCTGCGCTGGCACACCCTGGACCGCCTGGAGCGTTGACCCCCTGCCCAAGCTCCTCGTCGGCCTCCTCGTCAACCCGGTCGCGGGCCTCGGCGGCCCCGGGGCCTACAAGGGGTCGGACGGCAACTGGAGGGACGCGCTGGAGCACGGCTACGTCCCGACCGCGCCGGAGCGGGCCAAGCAGTTCGTGGCGCGCGTCGGCGACGCCGTCGAGTGGGTGACGGTGCCCGGCGTGATGGGAGCCGACTGGGTCAAGGGCGCCCGCCTCGTCCTGGAGGACGCGCCGCTGCAGTTGGGCGCAACCAGCCGCGACGACACGGTGCGCGCGGCGCAGGCGTTGCGCGACGCCAAGGTGGACCTCCTCTGCTTCCTGGGCGGCGACGGCACCGCGACCGACGTGGCGCGCGCGGTGGGCGACAAGCAGCCCTGCCTCGGCGTCCCCGCGGGCGTCAAGATCACGAGCGCCGTCTACACCCACGACGTCGCGGAGGCGGCGTGGCTGGTAGCCCACCTGCGCCCCGGCTTCGAGACCATCCTGCGCGACGTCACCGACCTGGACGAGGTGGCGTACCGCACCGGCCACGTCGAGATCGAGCTCAAGGGCAACCTGCGCGTCCCGCTCAGCCCCGCCCTCCAGCAGGGCAAGGTCGCCACCAGCACGGAGACGCCGCTGGAGCCCCTCGTGGAGCAGGTGCTGCAGGAGTGGGACGCCGACGCATTGAGCTTCGTGGGCGCCGGCTCCGTCTGCCTCGCCGTGAAGGACCAGTTCTGGGGCAAGCCAACGCTGCTCGGCGTCGACGCCATCCAGGGCAGCCGCATCGTCGCCAACGACCTCGACGACCGCCGCATCGCGGAGATGGTGGACGCCCAGCTCGCCAAGGGCGGCAAGGTGCGCGTCGTCCTCTCCACCATCGGCGGCCAGGGGATGCTGCTGGGCCGCGGCACGCAGATGCTCCGCCCCGACGTCCTGCGCAAGGTGGGCTGGGAGAACCTGCGCGTCATCGCCCCGCCGGAGAAACTCCTTGGCCTCAAGGGCCTCCACATCGACACCGGCGACGCCGACTTCGACGCCGCCGCCCCCAAGCACATCCGCGTCGTCACGGGCTGGAACGAGACCCGCATGGTGCGCCTGCTCAGCGGCACGCGCACGCCGCCGGAGAACGGCGAGGCGGCAACTTCATCCCCCACGGCCCCATCGGCTTAGTCTGCGCCCCAGCAAGCATCTATGCCATTCCGTCGGGGTTCCAGAAAGCCCCGAAGGAGGGGGGAAGAAAAAGGGGAGAAGGAGGCACGGTCAACAGGCGGGCAGGGTGCCGAAGCGGT
>JAIVGU010000133.1 GCA_020201445.1 Halobacteriales archaeon | reverse complement strand
GCCCCCACCCCCTCCTACGCCCCGCCGCCAACGCCTTCGGCCCCGCTGCCGCCTCCGCCGCCCCCGCTGCCGCCCCGGCCGACCGCGAGCCGGCCGCTGCTGCCGGTCCGCGTCACGGAGCAGGACGCCCGCCGCAAGGTGAAGGACAAGCTGTTCGGCATCGAGCGCATCGAGCTGCTGCTCCAGCCGGTCCACCTGTTCGACTACGAGTGCGACCAGCTCAAGGAGGGCTCGCTCGCCTACGACACCCTGGACGGCCGCGTCCAGGTCAACGCCAGCGACAAGACCCTGCTGGACGTCGACCCGGACGTCGCCAACCCCGACGCGCCGACACTCCTGGCCGCGAACCACGGCTACACGGTGACGGAGCGCGTGGTGCGCATCCCGGAGGACCGCGCGCTGGAGCTGGCGCGGCAGCACGTCACCCGCAAGCACGTCCGCAGCGTCGAGGTGCGCGTGCCCGACCACAACAACGCCCTGCTCTACACCGAGCGGCGCAAGGTGGAGCCGACGCCGGACCAGATCCGCCTGGGGCCGCTGGGCATCCACTTCCGGCCGGTGTGGCGGATGATGGGCCGCAACGGGCAGATCGACCTCGACGCGCTCGACGGCCGTGAGGTCTTCAGCGAGGTGCGCGGCGGGCGCACGGACGCGATGGTCGTGGACTGAACTCTGGCGGACGCGTGGAGATGCGCAAGGTCCGACTTGCGCTTGAGGAGCTCAATCGAGGGTGAGTTTCACCTTCCGCAGCTTGACCTCGCTGCCGACGACGACGAACGCCACGTGGTCGCCCTGCTTGATGTGCAGCGCGTCCGCCACGCTCTTGGGAAGGACGACCCGCATGTGCTGGTCGACCAGCCGCGGATTGATGCCTTCAGTGCCCCGTGCCATGGTCGCTCCAAATCGGTAGGGGGCTCATTCAATCTTGCAGCAAAATGGCATTTTGCTAGATGGGTGCATCAGCAAGAAGGTCTTCCCACGCCACCGCCCGTGTCCTCTGCCTTTCTCCTAGGAGAGCGAAACCCGTTCTCCGGACCCAACGGGCCAGCAGGCTGCGCCACCAGGAAAGAAAAGGTCCGCCACGCGCCTTGGCATTGGCCTGCGGCGACTGAAAATGCTGGCTCGTCGTGGCTGACGCCGGTTCCTCGAAATGGGCCTAGATTTTCCTGGAAGGCTAGGGCCGCAGCGTCCACAGCACGCCCTTGCCGCGCGGCTCAACGTTCTCCACGTGCAGGCGGCGCCCGATCATGCTCGGCCGGCCGTCGAAGATGCTGGGGCCTGTCCCGCCGACCAGGACCGGCGCGACGTAGAGCGTCCACTGGTCCACCAGGTCGGAGTTCAGGAAGGCGCGCAGCACCTGCCCGCCGCCCTCGACCAGCAGGATACGGATGCCGCGGGCGTGCAGCAGGGCCATCGCCTCGGGCAGCCTGATGCGCCCCTGCTCGTCGAGCGGCACCTCGGCGTGCTGCGCGTGGGCCCAGCCGCCGCGCACCCCCGGCCCGTGCAGGATGAGGGTGGGCGTGCTGCCGTCCACGACGCGGGCCGCCTTGGGGGTGCGGCCGCGGGCGTCCAGAACGACGCGCAGGAGCTTGCGCGTGGGCGACACGGGCGCGAGGTCTTCCTTGACCTTCAGGCTGGGGTCGTCCTTGAGGACCGTGCCCACGCCGACGAGGATGGCGTCGCAGCTCGCGCGCAGGTGGTGCACGCGGCGCCAGTCCGTCTCGTCCGACAGCGGCAGGCCCTGCCCGTCCGGCGCGGCCAGCTTCCCGTCGAGGCTGGCGGCGCAGTTGAGGAGGACCTTCGGCCGGGCCACGCGACCCGGTATGGGCAATCGGCTTAAGGCCCGTGCCCGTGGGCAAACCTGTGCCGGAGCCCGCCGCGCCCCCTCCCGGCCCCCCGGCCGCCGCGCCGCGCCTGACCCTCATCGGTGCCGGCCACGTCTTCCGCATCGAGGAGACCATCACGCAGGCGGTGCTGGCGCTGCGGCCCGACGTCGTCTTCGTGGAGCTGGACCCCGGCCGGCTCAACGCCCTGCTGGAGCGGCAGCGCACCGGCGCGATGCCCCGCGCGGGCGCCGGCTTCGTCCACAAGCGCCTGGCGGCGTTCCAGGAGGAGGTCGCCGGGATGTACGGCGCCGACGTGGGCGGCGAGATGCTGGCCGCGGTGCAGGCGGGGCAGAGGGTCGGCGCGCGGGTGGCGCTCGTCGACGACCCCGCCGACCAGACCGTGGCGCGGGCGATGCGGGAGATCACCCTGCGCGAGAAGCTGCGCGCCGTCGGGATGCTGGTGGGCGGCGGCCTGCGCTCGCTGCTGCCCAGGCGCAACGCCAAGGCCGAGGTGGAGGCGGAGCTCCAGCGCTACCAGGACGACCCCGGCGCCGTGCTGGCGGAGGTGCGCCGCAAGTTCCCCACCGTGCACCGCATCCTCATCGCCGAGCGCGACCAGCGCATGGCGCAGCGCATCCGCGCGGGGCTGGCGGGGGCGCGCCACGGCCTCGCCGTCCTGGGCGACGGGCACCTGAACGGGATGCTGCCGCTGCTGGCCGACCTGGAGCCCGCCGTCTACCGGCTGGCCGACGTGCGCGAGGGGCGCCTGCCGCGCGGGCTGGTGGCCACCGGGACGCCGGAGAAGATTGGGTTCACCGTCCGCTACGGGTGACACCAGAACCCCTATGACCCCGCCGGGGTGGTTGGCCTGCATGCGCAAGACGCTCGCCCTCCTGGCCCTGGCGCCCCTCCTGGCAGGCTGCATCGCCAGCGACGGCCCCGCCGTGCAGGCCCCCGCCTACCCGCTGGAGCCGCCCCGCGTCGACGTCCCCGCCCTGCTGGCCGACCTGGCGCAGTGGAGCGCGGCGCACCCGCTGCGGGTCAACAACCAGCCGGATCACGAGGCGGCGCGGCAGGCGCTTGCGGCGGAGTTCAAGTCCTTCGGCCTCGACGTGTGGCGGCACAACTTCACCGCCGGCATCCCGCAGGCCAACATCGTCGGCATCAAGTGGGGCGAGGCGCGCGACCAGTGGGTCGTCGTGGGCGCCCACTACGACGTCGTGCCGACCCCCGGCTGCGCCACCCCGCCCAGCCAGGCCGGGCAGCCGCAGCAGTGCGCCCCCTCCTCCGCGGGCGGCGTGGTGACGCACGGCACCTACGACGACGGCTCCGGCACGATGCTCACC
>JAIVGU010000309.1 GCA_020201445.1 Halobacteriales archaeon | reverse complement strand
GTCGATGCCGTTGTGGATGGCCGCCACCCGGTTGGGGTCGGCGCCGTACTGCTGCTCCAGGAGGCGCTTGGTGTAGCGGCTGACCGCGATGACGCGGTCCGCGCCGTGCACGCCGCTGCGCTCGATGCCCTCGATCCAGTGCTGCGGGTAGAAGCCGGCGCTGCGGTCGCTCTCCAGGCTGTGCATGGTGAGGACCAGCGGCTTGCCGGTGCGGCGCTTGAGCTCCAGCGCGGCGGGGACGGTGATCCAGTCGTGCGCGTGCAGGACGTCGGCGTCGGGCGAGTCGAAGGCGTCGACGAGGCGGCGGTTGTAGAGGGAGACGGCGGCGTTGAAGTTGCGCTCGTAGTGGGTGCGGCCGAGGCCGCCGTAGGGCGACAGGCCGGGGTCCGCCTCGACCTCCCGGATGCGCAGGTGGTCGTGGTGCTCGGCGACCCGCAGGCCGCCCTCGACGTTCTGCATGTGGGGCATGTAGAAGTCGATGTCCACGCCCAGCCCGGCGAGGCGCTGCGTCAGCTCCAGGCAGTGGATGCCCAGGCCGCCCGCCATGAACGGGGGGAACTCCCATCCAAGCATCGCGACCTTCATGGCGCGGTCCCCCCGACGGAGGGCTTGGCGGGGGAAGCGGGTGGGGCGGCGGCAGCCGTCCCCGGGAGTGCGGCCTTCACGGGCGCGGCACCTCGGCGGCGAGCACGAGGTTCGGGACCGCGGCGACCTGCGCGGCGCGGGTGTAGGCGTTCACGGTCTCGATGAAGGTGGAGTGGCTCCACACGAGCGGCGTGACGCTGGTGTGCCCGCCGGTCTCGGCGTCGATCTGCTCTGGCAGCAGGTGGGTGGGCCCGGCCTGCGCCGCAGTCCACTCGATGAGCTCGCGGCAGCGGGTGCGGTTGCCGAGGGCGAGGTGGCACTGCGCCAGCCAGAGGGTGCAGATGAGCCACGGGTTCTCCTTGCCGTAGTACTGGTCGCGCTCGTAGCGGGCGAGGCCGCCGTGCTGGGGCGACCAGAGCCGCTCCTCCACCGCCTCGACGACGCGCCGGTAGCGCGGGTCCTGCGGCGGCAGCAGCCCGTTGAGCAGCGCCAGCAGCGAGGAGGCGTCCACGGCGTCGTCGCGGGGCTGGATGCTCTTGTAGAGCGTGCCGCGGGCCGGGTTCCACAGGTGCTCCAGGGCGGCCTGCGCCATGCGCTCGGCGGCGTGCGCCCAGAAGTCGGAGCGCTTGGCGAGGGCGCGCCCCACCTGCGCGGCGGCCCGCAGCCCCCGCACGACGGCGGCGACGGTGTAGGCGTTGACGGACTTCTTCTCCTCCCACAAGTCGAAGCTGGGGCGGGGGAGGCCGTCGTCGCCGACGAAGCGCATCAGGAAGTCGGCGCCGCGCCGGACGAGCTGCCACGACTGCAGCAGCTCGTCGAGGTTGCCCGTGACCTCGTAGTGGTGCCACACGGCGTCCAGGACGCTGCCGGTCTGGTCCGCCTGCAGGAACGGGGGCGGGTGCCACGTCGAGCCGGGGGTGCCGTCCGGGAGGTGGCGGTGCAGGAAGTGCCCCTCGTCCTCCTGGCAGGAGGCGGCGAACGACAGGAAGGAGAGGGCGTTGCGGTGCAGGCCCACCTCGCTCATGGCGCGGGCGATGTAGGCGCCGTCGCGCCACCAGCAGTAGGTGTAGGTGTCGCCGCCCCACTTGAGGGTGCGGGCGTCGGGGGAGGCGATGATGGAGCCGTTGGAGGCCTGGCAGTCGCGCAGGACGTAGAGGCTGCGGCCGTAGACGTGGCCCACCTGGGCGGGCAGGTCGGCGGCGAGGGCGCTGCGCTTGTTGCGCGCCCACTGGTTGCCGTAGCCGATGGCCTCGGAGGTGAACAGCTCCGGCTCGCGCCCCGCCAGCCCCCGGTGCATGTCGGCGACCTGGCGGCGGGAGCGGCCGATGGCGGTCATCAGGTGGACGGCGCGCTCCTGGCCGGGCGGCACCTCGACGTTCCACTGCACCACGGAGTCGGAGGCGCCGTGGCTGATGCCGCTGCCCTGGAGCTGGCCGTCCTCGGCGTCGACGTAGCTGCCCTTGAGGCCCTTGAGGGTGTGCTCGCCGCAGGAGAAGCCGTCGAAGTCGGGCTTGCCGCTGAGCTGGAAGTAGAAGCTGCCCTTGTAGTGGGTGATGGTGCGGGTTTCGGGGTCCCAGTAGGCGGTGTCCTGGTAGAGGGAGCCGCCGATGTTGAGGCTCTGGTAGCGGAAGACGCGCATCCGGCGCGCCGTGGGGCCCGGGTTGCGCAGGGCGATGCGGCGGACGACCAGGTCGAGGTTGGGGTGGACGAGGTCGTCGAGGGTCACCTCGAGGCCCATGCGGCGCAGGCGGGTGCGGCAGGCGTTGGAGGACTCCAGGTAGCCCATCTCGTGCGGCATCTCGCCCTCCTGGTCGACCCAGGTGAACTCCTGGGTGTCCGCGTCGAAGAGGCCGACGCGCGCCTGCCGGAGCTGCTGGTGCAGGCCGGGGTGGGGGAAGAACAGCTCGCCCCAGCCGCCGCGCTCGTCGATGGTCAGGAGCACGCGCTGGTTGCCGGAGAGCAGGGAAATCATCGTGCCACCTCTGAGGCCAGGGGGGGAAGGCCGGTGGGCCCGGTGACGTAGTGGGTGGCGACGCAGTGCGCCAACTGGAGCCGGTCGCGCTCGCCCAGCTCCAGCAGGTAGCCGGAGAGGTTGCCGGCGTTCCAGGCGTCCCCCGCCCCGGTGAGGCGGCGCGCAGGGGTGCGGCCGGCGGGGACGCGGGTGGCGGAGGCGCCGGTGAGGGTGGCGGCCCACTGGCGGGTGTGCAGGTCGATGCGGGTGCCCAGCTCGTCGGCGAGCCGCTGCGCGTCGGCGACGTCGGTGCCGCCGGTGAAGGCGCCCAGCTCGTTCTGGTTCATGCCGAAGGCGCTCACGCCCCGCCAGGCGGCGCGGTCGCGGCGCAGGGCCGGGACGTCGGGGCCGCGGTGGCGCACGTCGCCGGTGTCGAGGTAGAGGAAGGTGCCGCGCCGCGCGAGGCGCTGCGACAGCTTGCGCAGGAGCGCCGTGCCGCGCCGGTTCTGGGCCCAGTTGACGAGGGCGACGGCGTCGGCGGACTCGATGCGCCCCCAGTCCTCGGCGGTGAGCCGCTGCGGGCCGAAGTCCTGCAGGGGGCCGGCGTGGCTGAGCATGAGGTTGGCGGGGCCGCACTCCAGGC
>JAIVGU010000308.1 GCA_020201445.1 Halobacteriales archaeon | reverse complement strand
CCCCTACATAACGGGGAGGGATGGAGCCCCGCCCGACCACGGACCGCGACAGGAGCGAGCCTCGCTGAAGGTGGGGTTCCCCCGATTTTGCGGCCTTCGCGGTTCGGTCAGGACGGGCGCCGCAGCACGGCGGTGTAATGGATGCTCCACGGCCCCGCCACGCGCTCCAGCAGGCGCTCCACGGGCCGCAGCGCCGGCAGGCTCCAGCGGGGCGCGAAGTCCGGGATGAAGGTGGTGCAGTGGACCCGCTCGACCGCCAGCGGCGACGCGGCGGCCAACTCCTTGGGCAGCAGGAACTCCTCGTCGCCACGGTCGATGCGGCGGGTGCGCGGGAAGACCTTGCGCATGTAGAGCCGGAACAGCGGGTTGCGGGTGTTGATCTCGAACACCAGCAGCGGGGCGCCAGGCCGCAGGACGCGCGCCATCTCGGCCAGCGCCAACTCCTGCTCGCCGCGCTTGAGGTGGTGGATGACGTTGATGCAGTAGGCGAAGTCGAACGTTCCGTCGGGGAACGGCAGGTGCTGCACGTCGGCTCCTGTCAGCGGCGCCTTGGCCTGGGACGCGCGCAGGGCGGGAACGGAGGCGTCCACGCCGACGACCGTGCAGGCCAGCGCCTGTGCGACGGCGTCCGCGTAGAGGCCGACGCCGCAGCCGACGTCGAGGCCGAGCCGGGGCTGCGTCCCCTGGAGCGCGGCGCGGAGCTGCTCCAGCTTGCGGCCGAGGTAGTGCGCGACCAAGTGCGGGGGAATCTCCCCCGCGTAGTCGTCCGCGATCTCATCGAAGTGCCCGAGCCGCGACCCCGGTCCTCTGCGGAACGCGACAAGGGGGCCCCCCTTCTCCAGGGCCCGCACGCGTCCGAAGCGCTTCCCCGGCCGGGGGGCGCCCTCGAAGTAGCGTTGCAGCGCGCGGGCCACCTTGCGAGGGTGGCGGGGGGCGCGGACCTCCAGCCGGCCGCCGGGGGAGACGCGAGCCTGAAGCTCCCGCAGCGCGGCGGGGGAGAGGTCCGGCACGTCGTCGACGGCCAGGAGCGGCGCAGGCGCGGTGGAGGAACTCATGCGGAGAGGACCTGCCGTGCGGCTCCTGGCCTTCATGCCAAGCCCTCGATCCACGCCCACAGCGTCTGCGGGACGTGGGCCAGCACGAGGGCAGCGACGGCGAACCAAAGTGCTGCGTTGGCGAGGGTGGGCCGGTCGCGCAGGATGAGCTCCGCCTCGTCGCCGAGGTCGCGCCGCTGCGCCAGCCAGGAGTGGCGGAAGACGCCGTAGAAGGCGAACGGCAGCGTGAACATCATCCACCGGGTGGGGCCGAAGAAGGTGTAGAGCGTGTAGGACATCAGCAGCAGCGTCGCGCTCGTGGCCATCGTCTGCTGCACGAACGCGGGGGTGTAGTCGGCCAGCGCGGGGCGCGTCGCGGCGGCGGGGTCGGCGGCCAGCTCGTGGGCGCGCTTGGCCAGCGCCAAGTAGAGCGCGAGCAGGAAGGTGCAGACGATGAGCCACTCCGTCGGCGGCCCGACCTCCAGCGCCGTGGTGCCGGCGAGCGCGCGCAGGACAAAGCCGCCCGCCACCGCCATCGCGTCCCACAAGAGGACGTGCTTGAGGCCGCCGTTGTAGAGCGCCTGCAGCAGGAGGTAGAGGACGCCCATCAGGAACGTCTGCGCGTTGAGGGCGGCCAGGACCGTGAGGCCGAGGGCTGCCAGGGCGGCGGAGAGCGCCAGGGCGGCGGTGGGGGACACGGCGCCGGAGGCCACGGGGCGGTGGCGCTTGCTCGCGTGCAGGCGGTCACGGCGCGCGTCCAGGACGTCGTTCACCGCGTAGGCGGCGCTGGAGAGCAGGCAGAACGCGAGGAGCGCCAGCCCCGCGGGCCGCCACAGCCGCAGCGTCCCCAGGTTCCCCGAGAACAGCAGCGGCACCAGGACGAGGCCGTTCTTGTACCACTGGCGCGGCCGCAGCAGGGCCACGGCGGGAGGCAGCCGGCGCGGCTCGGGCACAACTTGGCGACGTTGGGGCGGTTTGAAGGCTGTTCGGTCTTTTGTCCGGCCTCCAGCGTGTTGGAAAAATCGGGTGCGCTTCGTACCGCAGTTGAACGAACCACACGCCTAGAAGAATGCTCGTTCAATCTCCGTGGAAGAATTGACATATGGCCCCTTCCTTTCCGCTGGCCGTGACGCCGGACACATGGCTGTCAAGGATTGCGCGTGGGCTCTTCCTGGCCCGACCCGCCATTGCCCTCTTTGGAGTGGCCGGTGCCGCAGCGGCGCTTCTCGTGTTTTCCGGCGACCTTCCCGGGGCACTCCGGGGGGCACAGGATGGGCACGGGATTCTTCTGCTCCAGCCAGGGCACGCCGCCTCGCCGGTGGCCTTGGGCGTGACAGCGGCATGGGGAGCATTCGTCGGCGGGATGGGCGGTGTCTGGGCCGCTTCCCGCGCATCCTTGTGGCGGGGCGGGTCTTCGCTCACCCCGTTTGTTTTGGTCCCCAACACCATCATCAACCTCACCTTCGGCTCGAGCCAAGTGGAGGACGACGCCTGCAAGAAGGCGAAGGATGGCCTCAAGTGGGCCAAGATTCGGTTGGAGGAACTCCGGAGGTTCCTAGTGAAACTCGAGGCCTCGCTGGAGTCGGCCAGGCAGGTGCTCAAATGGCTCGGGATTGCGGTCCTTGCCCTGTTCGCGGCAGCCCTCCTCGCGGCCGGCTTCGGCTTCGTGGACTTGGCCTTGGTCCTGCTGGATGCTGCTATCGCAGACCTGGTCACGGTCGCCGCCACTGCGGCGGCCGTCATCGCGCTGGAAACGACGGCGCGGACCATCCGGGAGGAGATTGACGGGCTTCTCCAGAAAAGCGGTGACCTGGAAACCTTCATTGACAAGAACTGTCCGGCCCCGACGCAGACTCCCACGGCAAACACCCCGCTCAATTTCACGCAAGCGGGGACCAATGACAAGGAAGGCGTCCCCCTCGGGTAGCGGGCCCCTTCAAGCGCCGCCCGTCGCCAACTGCGCGTGCCGGACGCTGGCCTTGACGCTGCGCGCCGCCGCCTCACCGTCCAGGCTTGGCCCGTGGCCGCTGTGCAGGACCTTGACCGGCAGCGCGCCGAGGCGCAGGATGGACTCCAAAATCTGCTGGGGGGATGAGTCGGGGAAGTCGAAGCGCCCGATGCCGCCCTCCGCGAACAGCATGTCGCC
>JAIVGU010000132.1 GCA_020201445.1 Halobacteriales archaeon | reverse complement strand
AGAGCCTATTCGGGAAATAACGACAACCCTGTATAGGGCCTCTTGCCATTCGTCTTCCCAGGATGGACGCTGCCGACCGTCTTCTCGAAGTGCCTGAGAAATACCGTGTCTCGGACGAACTCTGGTCGATGGTCGAACCGCTGATTCCTCCCGTTGGCCCGAAGAAGAAGTCGGGCCGTCCGCGCATGGACGACCGGGTTGCCTTCCAGGCGATTTTCTACTTGCTGCGGACCGGAATGCAATGGAACGCGCTGCCGAGAAGCATCGGAGCATCAACGACGGTCTACAATCGATTTCGCGAGTGGCGTGAAGCCGGCTTGTTCGAGGCGCTATGGATTCAGGCTCTCCTGGATTTCGACGAAAAGAAGGGCCTCGACTTGCGTTGGCAAAGCGCCGACGGCGCGATGACGAAGGCCCCGTTGGGCGGGGAAAAAAACGGGGCCAAACCCCACGGATCGCGCCAAGCTCGGAACGAAGCGAAGCTTGCTCGTGGAAGGTCACGGCCTACCCATCGGGGTCGTCGTGGCCCGCGCCAACGAAAATGACGGCCCCCTCCTGGAAAAGACCCTGGATGCGTCACTCGCGCCGGAACGTTCCGGCGCCCACTTGTGCCTCGACGCCGCCTACGATTCCCTGGCAATCCGAGCCATGTTGAAGAGCCGCGAAATCACGCCCCATATCCGCAGCCGGCTCAAGGAACGGCAACTGAAAATCCAGCATCGCGGCAGAACCGGTTCCGACGCCTCCTAATTCGCTGGGAAAAACAGGCCGGGAGTTACCTTGGCATGCTGCAGCTCGCCTGCGCCGTCATCTGCTTCCAGCGAACATGACTTTAGGAATAGGCTCTTAGCGCCACCGCAGTGTCGCCCCGGTTGGCGAGCCCAGGCTTGGCCACTTTGGAGGAGAGCACCCATCGCAGCCCCGAAACTCCCGGTCGTCCTCCTGGCGGACGACGAGCCGGACATCCTCGAGTCCGTGCGCGACATCCTGGAGAACCTGCTGCCCGCGCGCTGCGTCCTGGCCACCTCGGGCGCCGAGGCCCTGGACCTGCTGGGGAGGCAGCCGGTGGACCTCATCCTCACGGACTTCAAGATGCCCAACCTCAACGGCATCGAGTTCCTGGAGCGGGCCCGCCAGCGCTGCCCCGACGTGCCCCGCATCCTCATGACCGCCTTCCCCGACCTGGAGGTGGCCATCGACGCCATCAACCAGGCCCGCGTCGAGGCGTTCCTCACCAAGCCGCTGGACCCCCTCCAGGTCGTCGAGCGGGTGCGCCAGGCCCTCGCGTCCGCCGCCTACAGCCACCCCAAGGCGTCCGCCTAGGCGGGGCCGGCGGCCCTCCGGCTTTGCGGGGCAAAGGTTCGAGGGCCTCATGCAGGGTGGCGCATTGGCCCGTCCCATGGCAGACACCCCGCTCGCCCCGCTCACTCCCCAGCAGGCCGCCCAGGCCCTGGCCGGCATCGCCCAGTACGAGGAAGGGCTCACGACCCGCGTCGGCGCCCTCACCGGCATGGTGTGGGGCATCGTCTCCGCCGCCATCTTCGTCACCTACGGCGTGGCGCCCAGCGTGTCGCCCATGTGGCTCATGCCGCTCCTGTGGGTGCCGTGGACCCTGGCCGGCATCGCCGTGACCGCCTCCGCGTGGAAGCTGCACGCCGTCACCTTGCGCGGCCCCGGCGCCGCCGCGCGGTCGTGGACCTGGAGCCTCGGCTTCGCGGCCCTGTTCGTGGTGGCCCTGCTCGGCCTGCACCTGCTGCGCCTCGGCCACGGCGCCTTCCCCTACATGCTGGTGGTCAACGGCCTCGTCGCCTTCGTCATCGTGGCCGCCGCGAGCCGGCGCCGCGGCCGCCTCACGGCCACCCCAATGCTGGTGGCGGGCGTCCTCATCGTCGCGGGCGCCTTCGCCATCGGCGCGGCCGGGATGTCGAGCCTCGTCATGGCGTTCGCCTCCGCCGCGCTCGTGGGCTCCTGCTACGTGGGGGCCGGCCTGGTCGCCTTCGTGCGGGGCTGACGCGTGCACCTGCTGCACGCCCGCGCGCGGCTGATGCTCATGGGGCTCCTGCACCAGCGCCGCGACGTCTCCGCCCGCGCCGCCCGGCAGGCCCTCGGCCTCACCGACGGCAACCTCGCCTCGCACGCGGCGCGGCTGGAGGAGGCGGGGTGGCTGCAGCCGGCGCGCCCTCTCGCCGTCCGGGTTCGAGTTGCGCTACAGCATCACACCGGCGGGAGCGGCCGCGTTCCTGGAGCACGTCGCCCACCTGCGCCGCCTGCTGGACGGCTGGGAGACCGAAGGCATGTCGGCCCCCGATGCCGCAGCGGGCCAGCGCAGCCTCTAGCGCGGCAGGGCTACTTCTTTTCCTGGGCGGCCAGGGTGGCGAAGTGGTCGCCGACCGGCTTGGAGCCCGCCTTGGCGACGGTCAGGTTGACCTGGATGATCTCGGGGCTGACGCGGTTGCCGCGCACGCTCTGGCGCTTGCGGCGGCCGGGGGCGTTCACGGGGTGGTAGCCCACGCCCTCGGTCAGCAGCAGGCGGCGGCGGACGCTGCCCTCGAAGTCGGCGCGCATCGGGAAGCCCGCCTTGTCGCTGCCGCCGGTGATCTGGAGCTTGTAGCCGGGCAGGTTGGCGTTGATGCCGTCGACCTGGTCGCCGATCTTCTTGTTGAGGAAGTTCTGCGCGTGGTGCCCGGTGACCTCGAAGTTGTAGGACTTGCCGGTTGCGGGGTCGTTGATGACGAGCTTGAAGCTGGTGGCCATGGGGTCAACTCGCTCCAGGTATTCCGACCTTGGGGTCAGTTCACCATGTGGCGTCTGGAGCATGGCCCGCTGACGCCCGGGGCTATTTAGCGGTGGCGGCGGCCGCGGGTGCCGTCCAGAAGGCCGCTGCCCTCCACATTTCTGCACTGGTCGCCGTTGTGGAAAGGAGAAGGAACGGATGGACCTGTTAGAATGAGCTAGGGCTCACCCATTGGCACTTTGTGGTGCGCGGCCAGGGGTATCCCTGAGGTTCCCAATAGTTAGACCAGTCGTGAACGCAACTCCCGCCGCCACCCTTGTAGCCGTTCGCCTTTGTATGGAGACTTACAGTGTTTGCTGAAGCTCCTTCCGTGTAGTCTCCCCAAGTTTCGTAAGCGACCGGATTGCCTCCGACAGTTGCGCTCGCAGAACAACTGTTGAGGTTGCCTTCCTGTTGGTCGGCTGTGCAATAGGCTTGGTTGCCAGCATATGTGACGGAGCATCTATCGGACGTGAATTTAAGTTTAGCCGTGACTCCAAACGTGCTGGCCTTTAGCTCTTCAGTTAACTCGGACCACAGGGCTCTGGTTTCGGAAGTGCCGCATCCACTGGCACCGCCGCCGCCTCCCGACCGAGTGCTTACCCCCGCGCCTGTTCCAGCCCCGGGGCTCTTTGGGCGCCGGCTCCACCAGTTTGCACTCGTCGGAGGAAGGTCGCCGGAAGGTTCCGTCGCGTTCTCGGGGATGGGCTCCGCTGTGTCGTTGGTTGAAGTGTCAGTCTCGCCCGGCGTCACGACCAACGAGGCGACAACGACTTCGCAAATTCCGGGTGCCGGAGTGGCGACGGTAGTGGTAATGCTCTTGCCATAGCCAATGCCGCCGTCAG
This sequence comes from Halobacteriales archaeon, assembly GCA_020201445.1. The sequence continues at coordinate 291 of JAIVGU010000132.1, read as the reverse complement.
GGTCTAGCACGACAATCACTTCCACCCTCTCAGGGACGACACAGCGGCTTCCCCCTGTTTCATCCTGCATCATGACGCCCGTTGCGAGCGCTTGGCCAACCTGAAGACCGTCCCAATCGTAGCTCTGTGTCAGAGGCGCGAGAGGGCCCGGAGCGTCATTCGGCAGGTCGGTCGGTCCTGCGCTGCCAGAGGGTGCGAGTAGTGCGACAGCACCCACTATGAGAATGGCTGTGGCGACTGTCCTTGTCTTGTCGTTCATTGCGTTTCCTTCCCTGCGGAGCGCCTGGGAAC
>JAIVGU010000131.1 GCA_020201445.1 Halobacteriales archaeon | reverse complement strand
ACGCGGCGGAGGCTGGACAAGGTGCTGCGGAGAGGAAGGACCCGGGCCAGGATGGCGGCGTCCTGCACGAACAGCACCTTCGCCTCGGAATCGTTGAGGATGTAGGCGCCCTTGTCGCCGGTGAGGGTGTCGTAGATGGGCACCGTCGCGAAGCCGGCGGTCTGGTTGGCGAAGTCCACCTCGCCCCACTGCGGCGCGTTGCGGCTCCAGATGGCCACGCGGTCGCCCTTCTTGGTGCCCGCCGCCAGCAGCGCATTGGCGACGTCGCGCACCGCGGCGCCGAACTCGTCGTAGGTGCGGCGGACCCACATCGCGCCGTTGTGCCACTCCTGCGCCGGCCGGCCGCCGTGCGCCCGCACCGCGTTCCAGAACAGGGCGCCGAGGGTGGGGGACGCCCCGTGGAACGCCTCCATGCGCGACGCCAGGGCCGCTTGCTGCGCCATGTCGCGGCGGAAGGGGTTGCTCTCTATGAAAGCGTGGCGGGCTGCCGAAACCGCCGCAGGCCATCGGCCGCCCATGTTCGCCGGCCATCCAACGCCTGCTCCGGCGGCTTGCGCGGCGTGCAGGGGAACGTGGAGGCGAAGGTGTGTGTCCACATGAAGACGCGGACCACCGTTGGAATCCCGGGTCGGCCCCCTTATCATCCGCCTCCCGCTCCCGCGCCGCATGACCTGGCATGGCCGCTTCCTGGGAGCGGCGGAGGACATCGGGCGCCTCGGATTCGTCCTGGAGTCCGAGGGCTCGCGCTTCCTCTTCGACTACGGCATGGAGCCCGACAAGCCGCCGCTCTACCCGCTGCCGGCGCCCGCCATCGACCGCGTCTTCCTCACCCACGCCCACCTCGACCACTCGGGCATGATCCCCTGGCTCGCGGCGCGCTACGACGCCAGCATCCTCTGCACGTCGCCCACGGCGGAGGTGGCGACGCTGATGCACCGCGACTCGCTCAAGATCGCCCGCAGCGAGGGGTTCCCGGAGCCCTACTCCGACCAGGACATCGACGCCACCATCGGCCTCTACGACCACCAGGACTTCCGCCACCCCAAGCCGATGGGCCAGCACACCCTGCGGCTGCACTCCGCCGGCCACATCCCCGGCGCCAGCCAGATGGAACTGCAGGGCCCCAGCGGCACCCTCGTCTTCACCGGCGACCTCTACACCCGGCCGCAGCGCGTCGTCATGGCCGCCAAGCAGACCAAGTGCGACGTCCTGTTCATGGAGTCCACCTACGCCGGCCGCGAGCACCCGCCGCGCGAGGAGGTGGAGCAGGAGTTCCGCGACTTCGCCCACGACGTCAGCCAGCGCGGCGGCGTCCTGCTGGTGCCCGCCTTCGCCGTCGGCCGCTCCCAGGAGATCGCCATGGTGCTCGCCGAGGAGGGGCTCAACGTCTGGCTCGACGGCATGGGCCGCGCCGTCGCCAAGATCTACTCCCAGCACCCCGAGTACCTCAACGACCGCTCCGCCTACGAGCGCGCCCTCGGGCAGGTCAAGGCGGTGCACAACCACCGCGGCCGCAGCGTCGCGCTGAAGGAGGCCGACGTCATCGTCACCACCGGCGGCATGCTCGACGGCGGCCCCGTCCTCTACTACCTCGACCACCTCCGCAACGACCCCAAGTCCGCCGTCGCCATCACCGGCTACCAGGTCGAGGGCACCAACGGCCGCCGCCTGCGGGACGAGGGCATCGTCGACTTCGACCCCCGCGAGCCCGGCGCGAAGGTCCACCGCGTCCACTGCGAGGTGCGCTCCTTCGACTTCAGCGCCCACGCCGGCCACAGCGACCTCGTCGACTTCGCGCGCCGGACGGGGGCGAAGGACATCGTGCTGTTCCACGGCGACCAGCGCGAGAAGCTCGTCGGCGACCTGTCGGACTTCGCCACCGTCCACCTGCCGATGCGGGACCAGCCGTTCACCATCGGCTGACGGCAAAACGGGCTCGCTCCGCTCACCACGTTTCGCCGCGGGCCAAACCTGCTGGGGCCCATCCGACCCCAGACCCCTCGGAGGAACGGGCGGTCGCTCGCAACCCGCAGGCTTCGCCCCTACGGCTGATTCCCGGGTGGGGCGCTCCGCTGCGCTCCGGCCGCACGCCCACTCCGCAGTGGCGCCCGCCTCACCGGCGGGCCGGCTCCTTCCCTCGCTCGCGCCTCGCTGCGCTCGGCGCTTGCGCGGGGGCCTTCGGCGCGACCGCTCATGCCGGATGTCTGGTCTGCACTCCTGGCGTGGACTCCGGTGGGTTAAAAGTCGCCCCGATGTGCCCGCCGCAATGGCGAACGCGAAGGTCATCGCCCTCCCCGGCGACGGCGTGGGCACCGAGGTCACGGCAGCCGGTCTTGCGGTCCTCGATGCCGTCCAGGAGCGGCACGGCTTCCACCTCGACGTCCGGCAGGTCGACTGCGGCGCGCAGTATTACCAGAGGACGGGGCATGAGTGGGAGGAGGGGGGCCTCGCGGCGTGCAAGGAGGCGGACGCGGTCCTGCTCGGCGCGGTCGGGTGGCCCGGCGTCTCGCTGCCCAACGGGGACATCGCGGGGGCCGGCGTCGTCTTCGGCCTGCGCTTCGGCCTCGACCTCTACGCCAACGTGCGCCCCTGCAAGCTCTACCCCGGCGTGCCGCACAAGGTCTCGGAGCAGTTCATGCAGGTGTGGAAGCCCGAGAACGTCGACATGGTCATCCTGCGCGAGAACACCGAGGGCTCCTACACCCCGACGCGCGGCACCCTGAGCCGGGGCGGCGTCGACGAGGTCGCCATCGACACCCGCGTCATCACCCACAAGGGCAGCACCCGCCTCACCCGAAAGGGCTTCGAGATCGCGCAGGGCCGCGCCGCCGCCCGCAAGGCCGCGGGGAAGGAGAGCAAGGTGACCTGCATTGACAAGTCGAACGTGCGCGCCGGCTGCCGGCTGTTCCGCGCCTGCTACGATTCGGTTGCCAAGGACTTCCCCGGCATCAAGACGGACTACGCCTACGTCGACGCCTTCACGCAGTGGCTGGTGCGCAACCCGGAGTGGTTCGACGTCGCCGTCACGACGAACATGCTGGGCGACATCGTCACCGACCTCGCCGCCGTCCTGCAGGGCGGCATGGGGATGGCGGCGTCGGGCAACATCGGCGACCGCCACGCGATGTTCGAGCCCATCCACGGCTCGGCCCCCAAGCACGCGGGCCAGGACATCGTCAACC
>JAIVGU010000130.1 GCA_020201445.1 Halobacteriales archaeon | reverse complement strand
GTGCAGGCGCTGCCCGGGCAACCCCTCCCCTCCGCAGGCGGCCTGCCCACCCTGCCCGCGCCGTCCCCGCGGCAGTGGGCCGTCTCCATGAGCCTCCAGGGCGGCAACCCGGACCCCGCGGTGGGCACGGATGCCGCCGGGCCCTACCACACCAACTACTTCCTCGGCAAGGACCCCGCCGCCTGGCGCACCGACGTGCCCACGTTCCAGGAGGTCCTGCTGCGGGACGTCTACCCCGGCATCGACCTGCGGTACTATGGCGCCTCCGACGGCAGCCTGGAGTACGACTTCATCGTGCAGCCGGGCGCCTCCCCCGCGGCCATCCAGCTGCGCTTCGACGGCCTCTCCGGCCGCCCCGCCGTCGACGCCGCGGGCGACCTCGCGCTCCCGACGCCGCTGGGGCTGCTGCGCCACGCCGCCCCCGTCACCTACCAGCCCGCCGCACAGGCGCGGCAGGCGGTCCGCTCGAACTATCTCCTCGACCCCGACGGCACGGTCCGCTTCGCCGTGGGCCCGCACGACGCCGCGCGTCCGTTGGTCATCGACCCGCTGCTCTATTCGACCTACGTGGGCGGGAGCAGCGAGGACCGCGGGCAGGACGTCGCCCTGGACGGATCCGGCAACGCCTACGTCGTGGGGTACACCAGTTCGGCCAACTTCCCCACCACGCCCGGCGCCTACCAGACCGCGCTGGTCTGCTGCGGCGCCGACGAGCTGGTGCACGTGACCAAGCTGGGGCCCCTCGGCCGCGTCTACAGCACCTACTTCGGAATCGCCTACACCACCTACGGCATGAAGATCGCCGCCGACGGCTCGGGCAACGCCTACGTCACGGGCACCACCAGCGACGTCCTGTTCCCCACCACGCCGGGAGCGTTCCAGGACTACGTCGACGCCAGCTTCGACGCGTTCGCCCTGAAGCTCAACCCGTCGGGAAGCAGCCTCGTCTACTCCACGCTGCTGGGCGGGAATGGCTACGACGCCGCGACGGGCATCGCCGTGGACGGTGCAGGGAACGCCTACCTCGGCGGCTACTCGGAATCGTCCAACTTCCCGCTCGCCAGCCCCATCATGCTGAAGCATCCCGGGGAGGACGTCTTCGTCACGAAGCTCAACCCCACCGGGACCGGCCTGGTCTACTCCACATACCTGGGCGGGAGCGGCAACGAGCGCAGCTACGGCCTTGCCATCGACGGGTCGGGCAGCGCCTACGTCACGGGCGAGACCGCCTCCTACAACTACCCCAAGACCACCGGCGCCTTCCAGACGGCGTGGGCCGGCGACCTGGACGCCTTCGTCACGAAGCTGGCGCCGGCCGGGACCAGCATCGCGTTCTCCACGTTCCTGGGAGGGACGCAGTCCGACTCCGCCCTCGGCATCGCCGTGGACGGCCTCGGGAACGCCCTGGTGACGGGGAACTCCTACTCGGGCGATTTCCCGGTCACGGCCGCGGCGTACAAGTCTGCCAGCCTGTGGGGCTACGACGGCTTCCTCACGAAGCTCGACGCGACGGGGGCCAGCCTGGCCTACTCCACCTACCTCGGGTTCGGCGCCGCCGACATCGCGCTGGACGCGCTGGGCGCCGCCTACGTGGTCGGGGACGCGGACTCCGCCACCTTGCCGGTTTCGTGGGGGCCATACCACGCCTTCCCCGCCGGCGCGACCGACCTGTTCCTGGCAAGGTTCACCCTCGACGGAAGCGGCTTGGCCTATTCCTCCTACCTGGGGGGAAGCAGCTACGACGTGGCGGCCGGCATCGCCGTGGACCTGCTTGGCAACGCCTACCTCACCGGCAGCACCTCCTCGACGGACTTCCCCACGACGCCGGGGGCCTTCCAGCTGGCCAGCGGCGGCGGCATCGACGGGTTCCTGGCGGTCGTGCCCACGCTGGGCAGCACTCTCCCGCGCGACAACCACGACGGGACCTGCTCGGTGCCGGTGGCGTTCCAGGTGGGAAACCTGCTTGCGGGGAAGGTGTGGACGCCGCCGTTCCCCTGCCCCAACCTGGCCACCGCCCAGGCCCCCGACGGCGCCATCACCGTCTACGACGACCAGAACGGCAACAACCGCAGGGACACCGGCGAGGTGGGCGCCACGGTGCCCCCCTTGTGATGGGCGATGCCCTCAAGTAGGGAATCCGCCCGGGAGTTGCCTCCCTAAAGGGTTGTCGCTCAACGCCATAAGCGTCCTCGGGCAACGTTCGGGTATGCAGACACCAGGAGCGCCCGTCCTGCGGGTCGTCACCGAGCGGGACGACTACCGCGCCTTCGTCCAGTACACCGACCAGAAGGTCTTCCGGCGCCGCTTCTGGGCCTGGGTGCTGGCCGTGCCCATCGCCCTGGTGGCCCTCACCGCGTTCGAGGCGTGGCGCGCCGGCGGCTGGGCCAACCTGGTCCACAACGAGCCCCTGGCCGTCCTGGTGCCTGGCACCATCTTCCTGTGGGCCGCCTCGCGCTGGCAGTCGATGGAGAAGAAGGCCAAGCGCATGGCGCTGAAGGAGTACCCTGGCCTGCGCGACCTGCGCCTGGAGGCCGACGCCCTCGTCGTGGAGTCCGGCCCGCGCCGCCGCCGCTACGCCTGGAAGGACATGGTGGACGTCGTGGAGGCCAACGGGCTGCTACTGTTCGTGCACGCCCGCGCCCCCGGCCTGTTCAAGGCCACCATGGTGCCGCTGCGCCCCGAGGCCAGCGACCCCCGCGTCCTGCCGACGTTCAAGGCGCGCGCCATGGAGCTGTGGCGCAACGCCCGCCCCGCGGCCCGTCCCGTTCCGGTGGCACAGGCCCACGCCGTCGCCGCGTAGCGCTTTCCGCCGCTTTTTCTTCTGCCGGGCGTTCCGCAGCGCGTGCGCATCCACCTCGGAGGGGAACGAATCCGGGTGGAGAAGGCCGAAACGGACTACGATGCCTTCACGCGCGAGTTTCTCGCCACGCTCCCGCCCGGCCATCCCGCCGTGGTCGTCTCAGGATACGTCGCGCTTGCCTTTGGCCGAAACCGCATGACGGAGGACATCGACCTCCTGCTGGAGAGGTTGCCCGAGCCAACGTTCCGGGACTGGTGGGAGTCCGTCCAGGGCCGGTTTGATTGCCTCAACACGTCGCGCTGGAGCTCCGCCTACCACGACTACCTGCAGGACGGCTTGGCCCTGCGCTTTGCCCGCCACGGCACCCTGGAGCCCAACATGGAGATGAAG
>JAIVGU010000129.1 GCA_020201445.1 Halobacteriales archaeon | reverse complement strand
GCCGCGGGCCAGGGCGAGGGCAGCGCGGACGCCAAGCCCGTCGTGCCCGGCGTGCCGCTCACCGCGCACATGCAGTTCGAGGTCATGGACGCCGTCGTCCCCGCCGGGCACCGCCTCCAACTGCTGCTCTCCGGCACGGGGCGGGACTACCTGCCCTCCGCCGACGCCGCGCCGGTCCTGGTGGACGCCGCCTCCAGCGTGCTCAGCCTGCCGACCATCCCGGCCACGCACGGCACCTACTTCCTGCCCCCGGCGTGGAGCGGGAACGCCACCGCGACCGCGCCGCAGCCTTAGCCCCCGCGGCGCCGCGCAAGGCGCGAAAAAGCCAAGAAAACCCTGCGAGGCCGTGCGAGCAACGGCGCGGCCTCCAAAGCCTCGCGCCCTTCGCGGTGACGGGGGTGGCGGCGCCAGCGCACATGCGGACGCATACCTTCATATCGGAGGGGCCCTCGACCGCCTTGGGGAGCTGGGCCGTGCTCGACGACCAGACCGTGAAGGGCCTCCTGCAGGCGTACCACGAGGCGACCCAGGGCGAGGAGGGCACGCCCACCCCGCTGATGATTCTCCACGGCCTGCGCGAGGAGATCACCATCCGGCCCCACATCGAGCTGCCCAGCGCCTACCACATGGCGCACTACCTCGACGAGTTCGTCACCGAGCGCACCATCGGCATCACCGTCTGCGGCCGCTTCTTCAAGCAGATTGGCGAGAAGGTGTTCCAGGGCACCCTCCTCTACCACGTCGACCGCATCGGCAGCCACCTGGTGCGCGGCATCAACGCCGAGACCAGCCTCTACACCGTCCTGGACGACTCGCCGTACTGGAACAAGTTCCCCTACGACTTCGACCAGGGCCCCCTCGACCCGGACCTCCCCATCGGCTACCACCCCGGCCCCGAGCTGGAGCACGAGGGCGAGGGCAGCGGCGAGCAGGGGGAGGCGGGCGACCCCGACGAGGACGAGGACCCCGAGCCCAAGGCATAGGGCGCGCTGCCCGTCGCCCGCTTGCCCCGTCCCCCCGGCGCAGGCTCCGTCCCTGGGGCGCGTGGCCGGCCCCGGAGGCCATGTTCAGGTCGGCAACCCTATGGACTCCATCCGGCCTTCGCCGGAAGGTGCATCCCGCAAGGGCTGCACTTGAGCGAACCAACATGGCATACAACGACAGGCCGAGTGGCGGCGGGGGCGGCTTCGGCCGCGACGGACCGCGCGAGATGCACGACGCGGTGTGCGCCGACTGCGGCAAGAAGACCCAGGTCCCCTTCAAGCCCTCGGCAGGCCGCCCGGTCTACTGCAAGGAGTGCTACCCCAAGCACGCCCCGCCCCGCACGCCCCGCTAGGCTGCGGCACTGGGCCGGGGCACGCCCCGGTCCCCCTCTTTCCTTTCCTCCCACTCCCTCCCGTTTTTCTGCGCGGCACGCACCCACGCCACCCTCATGCTCATATAGGGAGGGTTTGTGGCGAACGCATCCAGGTGACCTGCCATGGCCTTCGCTGAAGCCGTCTCCCGCCGTCTCAAGAAGAAGATCTGCCTCCACTGCAACGTCACCAACGCCATCGGCGCGAAGCGTTGCCGCAACTGCCACCGCTCCGAGCTCCGGCTGAAGGCCGTCGAGGCCCGCGGCGGCGCCGCGTAAGCGACCCGGTCGTTGCTTTCTCCCCGCCCGCCTAGCGCCAGCCCTGTCCGCGAACCGCGAAGGACGCGAAATGCAGGGAAAACAGGTCCTTCAGTGTCTTCGCTGCTTTCGCGGTTGCCCGAACGCCACCCCGGACCGCGGAGGTCGCAGGGTGCAGGCGCCGCGGCCGCGGCTCTGCTCCAGGACGCCGCAGCGGGTGAGGGCGGCCATCGGGTTGTGCATGGGGGGAGAGAGGCGCCGTGGCCTTCAAGTCCCTGGTCCACGGGTTGGTGAAACCATCCAATGTTTCCCCTTTTGCCAGAAAACGTCATGTGCCGGGCGGGCCGGTGGCCATGCATGCCCGCACCCTCGCCGCCGGCCGCCGCCTTCCAGGTGGCGACCCCCCGTTCCCGCAGCCGCACCCTGCGCTTCGTGTGGCTCGGCGTCCTGCTTGCCCTGCTCGTCCTCGACATCTACGCGCTCGTCCTGGCCGCGCGCGCCAAGCCCCAGGGCGCCACCGTCCTCCTCGGCTGGGCCAAGTGGGTCCTCCCCGCCACGCTGCGCAGCTGGGTCCTCGTCAGCATCGCGGGCCTCGGCGGCCTGGTCGCCAATGCGGCGTACGACACCGCCCGCCACGGCTTCATCCTGAAGGACTTCGACCCCGCCGCCATCCCCTACCAGGTGATGCGGACCGTCATCGGGCTGCCCATCACCCTCATCTTCTTCGCCCTCGGCGACCTCGTCCTGCCCGGCGAGCTCCTCCCCGGCGGCAACGTCACCGACAACGCCCGCGTCCTCGGCGTCGCGTTCCTCCTCGGCTACTTCAGCGAACTCGCCTTCAGCCGCCTCTACGACGCGGTGAAGGGCTGGCTGCGCGGGCCGGCCGGGCTGCCCCTCGACCTCGGCTACGGCAAGGTGGTCGGCATCGACCTTCCCACCACCGTCCTGGGCCGCCTCGTCGAGCAGGCCGGCAAGCCGGCGAAGGTGCTCCCCCACCTGCCGCTCATCCTCGACCGCCTCGCGCGCAAGGGGTACACCTACACCCACACCCTCCTGGGCGCGCTCGGCTCCCCGCAGGGCGCGCGGGAGTTCGCGCAGAAGAACGACCTCGACCCGGACGCGGTCGAGCTGTTCTACCGCTTCGCCGACCTCACCCGGGTCGAGCCCGACTTCCTGGCGGCCGCCGAGCGCTTGGACGCGAACCCCCGCCTCACCGGCGAGGCCCTCCTGGGCGAGGCGCTGGCGCCGCCCGCCCCCGGCGCCCTGGCCAACCCGGTCAAGGCGACCCGGTCGGTGCAGCGCATCGTCGCCCTGGGCATCGAGGAGCACCAGGCCCCCTGAGGGCCGCCCTTTTATCGCCGCTCCCGGTGGGCCCAGCATGCAGGAGAAGGGGTGGAGCCGCAAGCAGGTCCTTGCCGGCCTCCGCCAGGCGCGCAGCCTCGACTTCTCGTTCGAGCGCGGCGAGATCCTGGGCTCCATGTGCACGGCGCCGCACGAGATTGCCGCCGACGCCCACCAGCGCTTCCTGGAGACCAACCTGGGCGACCCCGGCCACTTCCCCGGCACCGCGCAACTCGAGGAGGAGGTGCTGGAGGACCTGCTGGGCCTGATGCACGCCCCGCGCGGCGCCGTCGGCCGCCTGGTCTCGGGCGGGACGGAGGCGAACCTGCTGGCCTGCCACCTGGCGCGCCTCAAGACCGGCAAGACCGAGGTGGTCATCCCGGAGTCCGCCCACTTCAGCTTCGAGAAGGCGGCGCTGCTGATGGGGCTCTCCCTCGTCGTGGTGCCGGCCGACCATGGCCACGCCGACGCCAAGGCGATGGCCGCCGCCATCTCGCCCAACACCGCCCTCGTGGTCGCCGTCGCGGGCAGCACGGAGCTGGGCCTCACCGACCCCATCGCCGACATCGCGCGGGTCTGCCACGCCCGCGACGTCCCGCTCCACGTCGACGCGGCCTACGGCGGCTACTTCCTGCCCTTCCTGGAGGAGGCGGGCCGCAAGCCCATCGACTTCGACTTCAAGCTGCCCGGGGTGTGGAGCCTCGGCCTCGACCCGCACAAGGGCGGCATGGCCACCATCCCGTGCGGCGCGCTGCTGCTGCGCGACGGCGGCGACTGGCGCCTCGGCGCGGTGCGCTCCCCCTACCTCAGCACCGAGACCCAGTCGACGCTGCTGGGCACCCGGCCCGGCGCCGCGGCCGCCGCCGCGTGGGCGGTCCACCGCCACCTCGGCCGCAAGGGGTTCGCCAGCGTCGCGGAGACCTGCCTCGACAACGCCGCCTGGCTCGCCGCCAAGCTGCAGGACATGGGCGTGGAGCTGGTGGCGAGCCCCGAGCTGGGCGTCGTCACCTTCCGCGCCGACGACCCGCAGGCCCTGCGCATGGTGTTGCAGCAGAAGGGCTGGAGCGTCAACGTCGTGCCGCGCTACCAGGCCATCCGCATCGTCGCCAACCCGCACGTCACGAAGGAGGCGCTGCGCCGCTTCCTGGTCGACCTCAAGGCGTGCCTGTGATGAGCCCCACCGGCAAGGCCCCCCGCAAGGCCGCGGCCAGGCCCGCCCGCGTCAGCCTGCGCAGCAAGCCCAAGGCGGACGCCGCCAGCGCCCTCGCGGCCCTCGACGCCTCGCTGGAGCAGGCGCTCGTGCTGGACCGCAACGGCTACCCCTACCTCGTCCACCCCCTCCTCGACGGCGTGCCGCGCTGCCCCCCCGAGCTGGTGCAGGCGTGGGTCGGGTGGGCCCGCCGCCAGCCGATGTGCAGGGAGGCGACGCTCCTGCTCGCCCCCGAGGCGATGGGGCTGCCGCTGGTGGCGCCGCTCGCCCTCGCCCTCGGCCTGCCCTACACCATCGTGCGCAAGCGCAGGTACGGCCTCCCCGGCGAGCAGGTCGCCTACGCCGAGACCGGCTACAGCGGCGAGGCGCCCCTGCACGTCAACGACGTCGGCCCCGGCGACAAAGTCGTGGTCGTCGACAACGTCCTCTCCACCGGCGGCACCCTCGGCTCCCTGCTCGGGACGCTCACGCAGATGGGCTGCGAGGTCGTCGGGGCCCTGGTGGCGCTCGACAAGGGCGCGGCGCGGGAGCGGCTGGAGGGGCAGCACGGCGTCGCCATCCATGCCCTGCGCAGCATCCGCGTCGAGGCTGGGAAGGTCCGCATCACGGCGCGGGGATGAGTCAGGCCCAGCACGAAATGTCATGGTGAAATCTGGCAAGCAAAAGCAGCGTCCAAGTAGTCGTGAACCATCGTTTCCTCTGTGCATAGTCTGGGCGACATGAAACTCACGTATGTGGTGCTGGTTGCTTCCCTGTTGGTCAGCGCCCTAGCCATCCCAGTCTCATCCCAGCCACCTGGGAATTACTCAATCACGTTCGAGCTCCTCACCGCCT
>JAIVGU010000128.1 GCA_020201445.1 Halobacteriales archaeon | reverse complement strand
GGCCTGGGCGTTGCTGGGCATCCCCAGGCGGGGGAGGGGGTCGGCGACCGCAACGTCAGCTTGGACAGTGAGGAGGATGATGAAGATTGTCGACTTGGCGAGGAGGCGGCGCGACACAACGTTGGGAGTCTGTCTTCTTCTATTAAAGTCTAGCATTGACTTCACAAAAGTCCCTAAGGTGTCGCGGACCCTTTTTTCTTTTATATTTCCCAGAGAAGGGACAGCCGGCGCTGAACGTTCCCAGTTTGGTCCATTCAGGCGTGGTTTCAGCCGACCGCCACGCCCGTTGAAGGTGGGCTCCGCCGCCATGCACGATTTCGCAATCGCAGGCGAAGGCGCCCCGCTCCCGCGAACGCGCCGCCGGACGCCCCACCCGGCCGCGGCGATTCTCGGAGAGGGCGAAGAGGAATGGGGGCAACGCGGTTTCCCCCTGTTGTGCCGCTGCGCGACGGTCTCCACGGTCGCGGCCCTCAGGCCCCTTTCCGCGACCCTGCCAGGAGGCGAGGGGGGAGCGAAATGACGGAAACAGTCAATTGGCCTTGTGGCCCTCCTCCGTCCACCCAGCCCCGCTGCCGCCGCCCTGCCGGCCCCTGCGCCAGCGGAGCGGCGCCGCGGGGGACCGCACGGAGACCTCCATGATCAAAGGACTCGACGCCACCCTCGAGCCGGAGCGGGCCGCACCCAAGCCCCGCACCCCGAAGAGCGCGCTGACCCATCCACTGCGGGCCCGCATCCACGACCGCATCGCGGAGTGCCCCGGCATCCTGACCCAGGAGCTCTCCGAGCAGCTCGGCTGCAACCGCAGCACCCTGCGCCACCACCTCACCAAGCTGCAGGAGGCCGGCATCGTCCACGTCGTCGCCTCCAAGCAGCGCGCCCACGTTTTCCTGAGCAGCATGGCCCCCGAGCGCCAGGACGCCCTCGCCGTCCTGCAGCGTGGCCGCACCTGGGAACTGGCCCTCGAGGTCGTGCGCACCCCCGGCCAGGCGCAGTGCGACCTCACGCAGCGGCTGCGCATGAGCCGCAAAATCCTGCGCAAGTACGTCAACCGCCTCCAGGCGGAAGGGCTCATCCGCGAGATCGACGACCCACCGTTCCTGCTCTACTACCCCACCCGCAGCCTGCTCGCGATGGTGGAGAAGTGGGGCCCCGCGACCCAGCGGCGCCCGCTCGAGGCCAACGGCGCCACGCCGCTGCAGATGCCCATGCCCGAGATGGCGCAGGCCCCGCGCATCGTGAAGCACGACTAGCGGCCTCCGGCCACTGCGGCATCAAGAGCCCCGGCGGCGGGGGGCCCCCGCAACCCGATTCGGGACAGAACCGTGCTGGCGCAACCCTCTTCTAGCGGAGGTTTGTCGGCGCGTTGCCCGCGAGGGCATGTGAGGCCACGCCGCGAGGCTTGGCCGAGGTGAACCATGGAACTCAAGATTGTCTCGAACAAGGAGAACGCCCTGATGGGCCGCAAGGAGATCGTCTTCGCCCTGCGGCACGAGGGCGAGACCACGCCCAGCCGCGTGCAGGTCCGCCAGCTGCTGGCCGGCGAGATCGGCAGCAAGACGGAGAACGTCGTCATCGACTCGATGGAGTCGGAGTACGGCCGCGGCTGGACCTCCGGCACGGCGCGCGCCTACCGCTCCGCGGACGACGCCCGCAAGACGGAGCGCACCCACCTGCTGAAGCGCAACGCCCTCCACGTCGAGAAGCCGAAGAAGGAAGCCCCCAAGAAGGAGGCCTGAGGATGGCTGGCGAAGCGAACAGGTTCTACCAGGTGCAGGGCAACAAGCTCGTGCGCACCCACAAGGCGTGCCCGAAGTGCGGCACCGGCGTCTTCCTGGCGCAGCACAAGGACCGCATGCACTGCGGCAAGTGCGGCTACACCGAGCGCAAGGCCTAGGCCGGCGTCCGCGCATCTTTCCTCCTCCTTCCCTTTCTCTTCCCACTCTTCCTCACCTCTCCCATGTTTTGCGAATCCTGGACTCCGCCAGCGCCGACTAGGCCACGAAGTCCGCGAACGCCAGGAAAGCTTCCCAGCGGTGCGCGCCGTTCGCGGCTGGCGGGCCGCCGTTCTCTATAGATTCAGTTGCCTCTGTGCACAGGCGTCTTCCAGCCGCACGCGTCATCTGGCTTGATGATGACAACCAACCAGAACGGGCTCCAGCACATCCTGCTGGCCGGCTTCCTCGCCCCCAAGGGCAGCACCGACTGGTGCCCTTCCTGCGGCTGGGACGCCCGCTGCGCCCACTGCCGGGCCTGGCAGGACTAGGCCCGCGCCGGCTCCGGCCGGCTCCCAATGAACGCCCCCGGCGGTCCCCATCGACCCCAACCACGCCGCCGGGGGCCATTCCCACGGCGGTCCAACGGTCCAGCTTCAGCGGACGTGGCTGCCGCCGGCGTTCGGCTTGAGCTGGTAGTCGCCGTTGCCGACCATGTGGACCTGGATGTCGAACAGGAAGTCGGTCTCCTGGCCCGCCTTGACCTCGAAGTGCGTGTTGAGGAAGATGCGGTTGCTGGGCGCCTTCACGTCCACGCTCTTGCCGCCGGCCTTGAGGACGCCGGTGGCGGAGGAGACCTCGATCTCGAGGTAGGTGTAGTTGCCCGCCGGGACCTGGTCCTTGAACAGGGTCGTCAGGTTGCCGTTGGTCAGCTTGGTGAGGTCGAAGCTGGAGGTGGCGGGGGCGTAGGAGCTGTTCGCGCCGCCTGCGCCGCCGCCCTTGAGGTTGATGCGCGCGACCTGGATGGTGAGGCTGCTGAAGTCGCCGATGTCGTCGGGCGCGTCCGTGGCGTGCACGGTGAGGGTGCCCTGGTCGGAGGCGCAGCCGGCGAGGAGGGCGGTCGCGAGCAGGAGGGCGGGCAGGAGGGTGCGCATGGCGGGGTCCCGCGGGGCAATCGGGCCCCTATCGATAGCTTTGCCCGCCCGGACATGTCCGGCCCACCCCAGGCGTGGAGCGCCCCGCGATGGGGGATCGCCCCGGGATGAGCCATGCGCCCGCCGTCCCCGAAGGCCAAGCTTTTGGCGACCGCGTCCCATCTGGCCCGGGACTTTGCCTTGGACTCTCCAGACCCCCGCACCCGCCCGGCCCCGCCCCGCGGGGCGTGACCCCGTGCCCAAGCCGCCGGTCGCACCAGGGACGGCGGCGAAGCCGGTCCCGCTCCAGCTCCAGGTCATCCCCCTTGGCTTCAGCACGGGGCAGCCGACGCTGTTCCTGGACGACGGCAGCGCGGCGGCGCTCGGTGTGGCGGCGTCCGACCGCGTCCGGATGCGGCGCCAGGG
>JAIVGU010000127.1 GCA_020201445.1 Halobacteriales archaeon | reverse complement strand
CGCTAGGTTCCTTATATTGCCCGCCAGGCGGTTCCCGCTCCATGAACCTGGCCACGCTGGTTTCATCCCTAGTGCTTGCTGCGTCCACGGCCACTGCCGGCCTGCTGGTCGCCCCCACCTCCCTCCCATCGCTCGCCTCCCCGCAGGGCGGCGACGGCTCCAGCATCGACCTGGGCCCGGTCTGCATCGGCGCCTGCCCCGAGGGCAACGCCACGGACGGCAACGAGACGGCGCCGCCCGCAGACAACGAGACCGCCCCGCCCCCGCCGCCCCAGCCGGACGCCGAGCCGGAGGAGGAGGCCGCGCCCGCGCAGACCTGCAGCGTCGACCTCGAGGCCCAGGAGGAGGTCGAGGGGCCCGCCAGCCTGGAGTGGGCGTGGGAGGTCGGCACCGGCACCCAGAACCTGACCGTGCGGTTCGAGGCGAGCGGGATGTGGACGCCCTTCGGCGGCGGCCTGCACGTGCGGCTCACCGACGGCGACGGCGACACGGTGGCCAGCGCCGACGACAGCGGCATGGGGCTGCCCTTCAGCTACAACGCCATCGACTACCAGGGCGACGACGTGACGGGCCTGTCGCACGGCCTGTGGCACCTCACCGTGGAGGCCGACGGCGTCCTCGGCGGCGTGTGGCTGCAGGTGCACAGCGAGTGCTAAGTACCCGGGAGCCGCGCACTTGAAGGGCATGGGCCACCGGTTGGCCTAAGTCGCCGGCTCCGTTGCCCCGGCGTGCGCGTCTTCTCGCCGGCCTTCGAGCCCAACGGGCCCATCCCGGCGGCCTTCACCTGCTCCGGCGCGGACACGTCTCCGCCCTTGGAGTGGAGCGGGGTGCCGCCGGGGGCCAAGACCCTCGCCCTCATCCTGGACGACCCCGACGCGCCGCGCGGCACGTGGACGCACTGGACCTTCTGGGACCTGCCCGCCGCGGTGGCGGGGCTGGGCGAGGGCGAGTCGGCGGCGCGGCGCGGGGCCACCGAAGGCGTGACGAGCAACCGCAAGACCGGCTACCACGGCCCCTGCCCGCCCTCGGGGACGCACCGCTACGTCTTCACGCTCTACGCCGTCGACGGCAGGCTCGGCCTGCCCGCCAAGGCGACCGTCGAGGAGCTGCGGCGCGCGCTCCAGGGCCACGTCCTGGCGCAGGCGGACGTGATGGGGACCTACGCGCGGTAGTGCCTGGCTCAGGCGTGGCGCTCGGTGATCTCCACGTCCACGCCCTTCGGGCGGCGGGGCCGGTCCTGCCAGGACTCCGCCAGCTCCGTGTCGTCGCCGTCCAGGGCAAAGGCGTCCATGCCCAGGTGGCGTCGGAGGAGGCTCTGCATGGGGTTGTGCTCAGGCATCCGATTTCACCGGAGCCTTCCACACGGCGGGGGCCCAATAAGCACGACGCTTGTGACAACGGCAGCCGGCGAAACCACATGGGATGCGCTCCGGCAATGGCCGAACAAATCAACTGGATGTGAACATGTTCATGTTTCTAGAGGAAATCATGGCCTGTCCAAATCCAGGTCCGGTGGATCGCCTGGTCGTGCGCCTCCCGTGGCACGGTGGGCACAAGCTGCACGGAGAAGCCGACTCCCCACGCCAGCCGCAGACTGGGGAGCAGCCGGTCGTAATGGCCGCCGCCGCGCCCCAGCCTCCCCCCCTGCCGGTCCCACGCCACGCCCGGGACGACGGTGAGGTCCACTTCCGCGGGGGGCACGGCGGACCCGGCGGGCGGCTGCGGGATGTGGAGCGGCCCCGCCTCGAAGCCGCTCCAGCCGGACACCGCGTGCAGCGTCATCCGGTCGCCCGCGACGCGAGGGAACAGCACGCGCTTGCCGGTGCGCCACGCCGCGTTGACCAAGCCAACGGTGGACAGTTCCGGCGGGACGCTGCGGTAGAGGAAGACCGTGCGCGCCGCCCGCCACTCGGGGGTGTCCTGGAGGGCGGCCGTGACCAGCTCCTCCTCCAGGGCGCGGGTGGCCGGCGGCAACGCGAGCAGGCGGGCCCGCACCTCCGCCCGCATCGCCCGTTTCGCCTCCGGGACGCCTGCCACGGCGCTGCGAAGGCGGCCTGGCTAAAGGCGATGGCGCCGCGCCCCCTGCGCCGTGGGTGAGAAGCTACACCGCTTCGACATGGCGACGGCAATCGTGAAGTGGCAGTTGCGCGGCTTGGCACGCATGGGTAGACCTCTTCTGCTTCTGGCCTTGCTGCTTTTGGTTCCTCTCGCCGGCTGCGCGCAGCCGCCCCCAGCCCCCGCCGACCCGTGCCAGCAGGCGCAGCCCGACCCGCAGGCCTGCCCCACGCCGGCGGCGCCGCAGCCGACCCGGTCGACCTGAAGGACAGTGTCGACATGGCGCAGGGGGGCAGCAAGGACTACACCTGGAAGGTCGGCCCCGGCGTGCGCGTGCTGACCGTCGACGTGGCCGCCATCGGGCCGAAGGGCGCCCCCGTCGCGGAGACCGTGGGTCTCCTCTACTCGCTCACCGGCGGGCCCGACCGCACGGCGTACGAGGGGGGCGGCAGCGCCACCTACGTGCAGAGCTCCGTCGGCGGCGGCTCCGCGTGCATCGTCTGCTTCGACGGCCAGGACGTCGAGGGCGGCATGGCGCAGCTGGCCGGCGACTGGACGCTCCACCTGGAGTGGAAGGCCGCCGTGGCGCACTACGACCTCCAGGTCACCGTCGCCTACTGATCCGCCAGCACCCCGCTGACGGCAACCCTCATAGGCCGGCGCCAACTCGCGGCGGCATGGGACAGGACCTCGCGCGGTGGCTCAAGGGGTACGACCCCCGGGACCTCACCCTCGCGACGGCGGTGAGCCACTCCAGCCTCCAGATCTTCCACGGCGCCAAGGCGGAGGGCCTGCGCACCCTCGCCATCGCCGCCGGCGACCGCGACGTCCGCTACTACGACGCCTTCCCGCGCGCCCGGCCGGACCGCATCCTCAAGCTGCCCCGCTACCAGGACCTGCTCGGCCTCGCGGAGGAGTTGCGCGCCGAGAACACCATCCTCGTCCCGCACGGCAGCCTGGTGGAGTACCTGGGGCCGGACAACTACATCAACGTCGGGCTCCCCATCTATGGCAACCGCGACGTCCTGCACTGGGAGTCCAACCGCGACAAGCAGCGCGAGTGGCTCGAGGCGGCCGGCATCCGCATGCCGCGCAAGGTCGAGGACCCCAAGGACATCGTGGAGCCGGTCATCGTGAAGTACCACGGCGCCAAGGGCGGCCGCGGCTTCTTCATCGCCAAGTCCTACCACGACTTCAAGCGCCACATCCAGGAGGGGCAGCCCTACACCATCCAGGAG
>JAIVGU010000126.1 GCA_020201445.1 Halobacteriales archaeon | reverse complement strand
GTCAAGGTCAAGGAGGGCCAGGCGGTTGCCGCGGGGGATGTCTTGTGCGTCCTGGAGGCCATGAAGATGCAGAACGACCTCAAGTCGCCGCTCGCGGGCACGGTCTCCCGCGTCCACGTCCACGATGGCACCAACGTGGAGGCCACGACGGTGCTGATGGAGATCGAGCCGGCGGCTGACGGCGCCGCCGAACCTGACCTGTCTGGCCCAGCGGCTCCGGCACGACCCAAAGCCTGACACGCCCGCCGCCGGATAATGGCGCATGGACGGCGGCCGCACGGTGGAGGCCTCCGGCCTGCGTCCTTGGCGTGGCCGCCCCCCGCACCGCTCCACCATCGACCGCGACCTCTTGGCCGCCGTGGTGGAGTCCTCCGAGGACGCCATCGTCACCAAGACCCTCGACGGCACCGTCACGAGCTGGAACGAGGGCGCCGAGCGCATCTTCGGCTACACGGCGCAGGAGATGATTGGCCAGCCCATCACCCGCCTGTTCCCGCCGGACCGCCTGCAGGAGGAGGAGGTCATCCTGGGGCGCATCCGGCACGGGGAGCGGGTGGAGCACTTCGAGACCCGGCGGATGCGCAAGGACGGCGCCGCCATCGACCTCTCCGTGACCATCTCGCCGCTGCGCGACGACCGCGGCCGGCTCGTCGGGGCCTCCAAGGTCGCGCGCGACATCACCGAGCGCAAGGAGGCCGAGCGGGAGCGGGCCCTGCTCGCCAGCATCGTGGGCACCAGCACGGACGCCATCCTGGCGAAGACGCTCGACGGCATCGTCACGAGCTGGAACCCGGGCGCCGAGGCGCTGCTGGGCCACACCGCGCAGGAGATGGTCGGCCGCTCCTTCCTCGCCATCGTCCCCGCCCCGCGCCTGGAGGAGGAGCTGCGCGCCGTGGAGGCGGTGCGGCGCGGCGAGACGGTGAAGCAGGAGACGCAATACCTGCGCAGGGACGGCTCGCTGCTCGACGTCCTCGCCACCGACGCGCCGCTGCTGCGCCGCGACGGCACCGTCTTCGGCTGCGCCAAGGTCGCGCACGACATCACGGAGCGCAAGCGGCACGAGGTGCGGGAGCGCGAGCAGGCCCAGGCCCAGATCCAGGCCCTGCACGAGCTGGAGGCGTTCCGCACCCGCTTCATCAACAGCGCCGCCCACGAGCTGGCCAACCCCCTCACCCCCATGGCCATCCAGCTCCGCCTGCTGCGGCGGCGCGCCACCGACCCCCAGCTTGCCCGCTCGGCCGGCATCCTGGAGCGCAACTTCCGCCGCCTGGAGCGCGGCATCCGCGACCTGCTCGACGCCGCCCGCATCGAGGGCAACCGGCTCACCATCGTGCGGCGCCGGGTCCGCCTGCGCGCCCTGCTCGACGAGGCCGCCGAGTCCTTCGGGCCGCCCGCCCAGGCCGTCGGGCTCACGCTGCGCGTCGGGGAGGTGCCGGACCTGGCCCTGGAGGTGGACGGCGAGAGGCTGATGCAGGTGCTCTACAACCTGCTCTCCAACGCCGTCAAGTTCACGCCGCTGGGCGGTGAGGTGGTGCTGGACGCCACCACAAGGGCGGGGAAGGTGTGCATCTGCGTGCGCGACACCGGCCTCGGCATGGAGCCGGGGCAGTTGGAGCGCCTGTTCCGCCCCTACCACCAGGTGCACGACCCCAAGCTGTCGCCGGGCGTCGGGATGGGCCTGGGCCTCTACATCTCGCGCGCCCTGGTGGAGGCGCATGGCGGCCGCATCTGGGCGGAGAGCGGGGGGCTGGGGAAGGGGACGAAGTTCTGCGTGGAGCTGCCACTGGAGATGCCGGTCCCCCACGCCGCGCCGGACGTGCCCAGGCCGGGAGCGCGGCCCGCAGGGCCCTCCGGTCCCCCTGGGCAAACCTAGAAGGGCACCCGCCTTGCCGCCCGCGTGGCCGTCCTGCTGTGCGACGTCGACGACAGGGGCATCGCGACCCTCACCCTCAACCGCCCCGAGGCGCTCAACGCCCTCAACGGCGAGGTGCTGGAGGCGCTCCACGCGGCCGTCACCGGGCTGCACGGCAAGGCCAAGGCAATCCTCCTCACGGGTGCAGGGAAAGCCTTCGTGGCGGGCGCCGACATCGCCGCGATGGCCAACCTCTCGCCGCACGAGGCGCGCGAGTTCAGCCTCGCCGGCCAGGACACGTTCCAGGAGCTCGCCACGTTCCCCGGCCCCGTGGTGGCGGCCATCAACGGCTACGCGCTCGGGGGCGGGTTCGAGCTGGCGATGGCGTGTGACATCCTGGTGGCCTCCGACAAGGCGGTCGTCGGCCAGCCTGAGGTGAAGCTCGGCGTCATCCCTGGCTTCGGCGGCTCGCAGCGCCTCCCCCGCCGCGTCAGCCCCGGCGTGGCGAAGTGGCTGCTGCTCTCGGGCGACAACGTGAAGGCCGACTTGGCGCTCCAGATGGGCCTCGTCGACCGCGTCGTGCCGCACGACACGCTGCTGGCCGAGTGCCGCAAGCTCCTGGAGACCATCCTCTCCAACGGCCCGCTCGCGGTCGCCGCCTGCAAGCGCCTCGTGGACGAGGGGCTGGACCTGCCGCTGCCGGAGGCGCTGGAGCTGGAGGCGGACGCGTTCGGCGCGGCGTTCTCGACCGCGGACCAGAAGGAAGGCATGGCGGCGTTCCTGGCCAAGCGGAAAGCCGCGTTCACGGGCCGCTGACGACCAAGCCACGAAGGCCGCGAAAGCAAGGAACTTCCGTGGTGGTTCGCGGTTGGGCGCATCTGGGTTTCACGGCCGCTCCGCAAAGCCTATCCTCGCCCCCGGGGCTGCGCCTCCCATGCGCACCGCGCTCCTCCTGGTGGCCGCCCTCCTGTCGAGCGGCTGCATCAGCGCCCTCGCCAACGACGTCCCGGACCCGACACAGGGCCAAGCCCCCGCAGGCCCCGGAGCCGGCAGCGCGGCTGCGCACGGCCCTGCCCAGCGCACGGAGAGCCCCGTCACAGTGACGCTCGGCCCCGACGGCTACGTGGCGGCCAAGGACGTGACGGTGCGCAACGACTTCGGCGGCGCCGGCGCGGCACGGCTGACCCTTGCGACCCTGAACGGCGCCATCAAGGCCGCCGCGTGGGGCCAGGGCGGCTACCAGTTGGCCGCGCACCTGGAGGGCCGCGGCAGGACGGAGCAGGAGGCGCGCGCCGCCCTCAACACGCTCACCGTCCTCAACCAGGACACGCTCACCGCCAGCCGGCTGGACATCGGGCTCCAGGTCCGCTTCGGCGACCCGCCCGCGCCGCTGCCGGTGCAGCCCCCGGTCCCCCTGCCGCAGGTCAACACCCTGCAACGCTCCGCCAGCATCGTGGCGAG
>JAIVGU010000307.1 GCA_020201445.1 Halobacteriales archaeon | reverse complement strand
CGGTCGAGGACCGACTCCTCGTCGAGGTTGCCGGAGCGGTAGGCGGCCTGCACCGGCTCGGGGACCGGCAGGCTGCCGCCCGCGGCGAGGCGGACCTCCAGCTCGACGGGGCGGCCGGGCTGGTCGCCGCACAGGGCGCGGTTGGAGACATGGCCGTGCAGGTGGCCGGCGCGGCGGGCGCACGGGCCGCACGCCACCAGGGCGGGGCCGCCGCGGAAGGCGAGGGCGAGGCGGGCGCGGTCGGCGTGCGGGCAGCGGCCCCCGGTCGCGTCGGTGGCGAGCTGGAGGCCGGTGCGCGCCGCCAGGTCGAGGAACCATGGTTCCGGCGGGGCCGGCTTCGCTCCCGTGCACCACAGTTTGCTGCCGGCGAAGAAGTGCAGCTTGTGCTTCGTCGCGAGCGGGCCGTAGGCGAGCATGAGCGCCAGCGGGTCGTCGTGGTTCTGCACCCCCAAGCTCACCAGGCGGATGGTGTGGCCGCGCTGCAGGAAGAAGCGCCGGTTGCCGTCGACGCGGGCGTCGAGCAGGCGGGGCGCCGCCTCCTGCCTCGCCACTTGGCGCACGGTGCCCAGGGCGCCGAGGAGGCCCTTGTCGAAGCGGGCCAGCAGCGGGAGGCGGCCGCCCTCCTTCGCGCGCTCCAACTGCCGGCGCAGGCGGGCCAACGGGGCGGGCTCAGGGCCGACGCCGACGCACACCGGCAGCAGCAGCGTCGGGTCGGCGGCGACGCGGCGCTGGCGCTCCAGGAAGCTCGCCTGCAGCGCGTCGGTGGCGGTGCGGATGGAGGACTTGCCGCGCGCCACGCCTGCCTCCTACCTCGGCATCCCCGGCAGGTCGGGGCCGGGGCCGTGGCGGGCCAGGACGAAGAACGGGCCCAGCAGGACGTAGAGCGCCATGAAGCCGAGCAGGCCCCAGGCGATCGTGCGCTGCAGGTCGGCGTCGGGGAAGCTGGCGAGGATGGCGAGCAGGATGGCGACGGTGATGACGGCGCCCCAGCCGCGCAGCTTGGGGAAGCGGATGCGCGACACCATCAGGATGCCGATGTAGAGCGCCGCGATGAGCAGCAGCCACGCCGGCACCTGCACCAGGACCAGCGACAGCAGCGTCACGGCGGCGGCGGGGCTCGGGATGCCGGAGAAGTAGTGCCGCGTCTTGCCGTCGTCGCGCAGCGACTCGAAGCGCGCCAGGCGGAGCAGGCCGCACACCATGTAGAACGCGAGGGGGACGATGAGGACGCCGAGGCCGTACCAGTGGGCGCCCAGCCCGGTGGTGCCGTAGAGCCAGAGGAACGCGACGACGGCGCTGGTGGTCACGAACGTCACCGCGTCGGCCAAGGTGTCGAGGACGCCGCCGAGGGGGCCGTTGCCCTTGCCCATGCGCGCCACGGCGCCGTCGAGCCCGTCCATGATGACGCCCACGATGACCAGCTCGATGGCGAGGTGGATGCCGTTCCAGCGCCCCAGGACGTCCAGCCCGACGGAGCGGCTGGCGGCGACGAGGGCGCCGAGCCCCATGAGGGCGTTGACGAGGGTGAAGAGGTCGGCGAGGCGCAGGTCGCGGTTGATGCGGTCGAGCCCGTCCCACTCGTCGCGCAGGGCGGCGTGCAGGTAGGCGCGGACGCGGCCGGTGGGGTGCAGCTCCGGCGCGGGCTCGCCGGGCAGGGTGCGGGTCAGCGCCGGCCCCCCGCGGCGCCGCCCACGACTGTCCCGATGGAGGTGGAGCCGGCGTAGACCTGGTCGCCCAGCTTGGCCTTCCACACCACGGAGCCGGGCGGCACCAGCAGGTCGCAGCGGCTGCCCAGGCGGATGAGGCCGAAGCGCTCCCCCTTCGCGGCCGCCTCGCCGCCCGCGATGTAGGGCACGATGCGGCGGGCGACGGTGCCGGCGATCTGGATGACCTTGACGCGGCCCAGGCCGGGGGTGTCGAGGAGGGTCTCGACGCGCTCGTTGAGGTGGGAGTCCTTGTTGAAGGCGGGGATGTGGCCGCCGGCGAGGTGGGTCACCGACACGACGGTGCCGTCGAGCGGGAAGCGGTTGACGTGGACGTCTTTGGGCGACATGAAGACGGAGAAGCGGTCGCACGGGCCGAGGTCGCGGTCGTCCACCTGGTCGAGGCGGACCACCTTGCCGTCGGCGGGGCTCGCCACCCCCTCCGCGACGGGGCGCTCAGGGTCACGGAAGAAGACCAGGAAGAACAGGAACACCCCGGCGGGCAGCAGGGCCGTCCAGGCGAGCCAGTCCATGCCGAGGCGGCGGCCGAGCGCCCACAGCAGGAGCGCCACGGAGGGCGGGGCCAGCAGCCACCCGAGGCTGCCGCGCGCATAGCGCATCACACCCTGGCCACGGAGGGGGGATTTTTAAGCAACCGGGGCCAAGCCGCACCGTTTTCCTGTCCAGTCCCGCACCGACGAACCGCGAAGGGCGCGGAAAGCGCGGAACATGAGCCTCCACGGTTGAGGAGGGTCACGCTGGCGGCGCGGGAGGCGGCGGGGGCGGTACCGTAGGAAGCGCCTCGGGCCTCCGCCTCCCCAGCCGCAGGACGCGCTCGACGGGGCCGTCGCGGTGCGGCAGGTCCAGCACCCCAACGAGGGCGGTGAGGAACTCGGGGAACCAGGCGAAGCAGGCGAACGCGATGCCGATCATGGCGAGGAGCGAGCCGCCCTTGCCGATGGCGTCGTGGATGGTCCAGAACGACATGACGCCTTGGCCGTAGAACCAGATGATGCCGGTGTTGCGCAGCAGGTTGAGGAGGTAGACCACGGCGGCGATGAGGGCGCTCGCCCAGATCTTCTTGCGCCACGGCGCGCTGGTGCCCATGAAGAGGCCGACGAAGAGCATGATGGACTGCAGCGCGGTGCAGGCGAGGATGACGGTGACGGGGATGATGGCGGCGGACTCGTGGGTGGGGTTGAAGTGCAGGATGGGGCCCCAGAAGCCGTCGGGCACCACGGGGATGACGTGCCGGCTGAGGTCGTGCTCGCGGCAGTAGTCCGCCACGGAGCGGATGGGGTGCGCGGGGTCGCAGAAGTGGGAGGTGTAGAAGAAGGTCGTCGGGTTCTCGGGGTCCGCCGTGTCGACGAGGTAGACCAGGCCCTTCGACGCGCCCTGCCCGAACAGGCCGAGCATCCCCGCCGTCTGGTTGGACACCGTCACGATGAGCCAGGTCCGCAGCGGCTCCAGCTTGTCGATGATGAAGTAGGAGCCGGCCGCGACGAAGGTGCTGACGTTGAGGAAGCGCACCGTGCGGTTCGGCCGCGCCACGACGCCGAAGCCGAGCAGGCCGAGGCCGCCGAAGAGCGCCACCTCCGTCCACAGTTCCCACTGCGGCGACGGGTCGCTGCCCAAAACGGTGCTGAAGCGGCGGGCCAGCAGCATCCCGCCGACGGCGAGCAGCGTGGCGAGGCCGCCCCAGAACAGCGTCACCTGCCCCGGGGACAGCCGCAGCTCGCGCGCGGTGGAGACCTCGTCCGCGTAGGGGTGGGGACGGGGCGCCCTCTTCTGGCGGCCACGCGTCTTCGGCGCGGGGGCAGGCTCCGCGCCAGGGGGGTCCATGCCCGTCCGACTTGACCCACTGGCATCAAGGTTGTGGTCAGAGGTTGGGAGTGGAGGAAGGGTTTCGCGCCGCCTTTGCCAATCCGCCGGGGACGCCGAGCACACCGAACCACCCCCTTCTCGGCGAACTCGGCTGCTCGGCGGATGATGCGAAACACCTGAAAGGAAACCGGCGAGAGCCTAGAGAAGTGCCACGGTGCCGGACTGGACCGCCTTCTGCCCTTTCCCGGTCTGCACCAGCAAACGGCCCTGCGCGTCGATGCCGGCGGCGGTGCCCTCGACGTCGCCGACGCGGACGGTCTTGCCCTTGAGCGCGTCGCGGGCGCGGAACGCCTCCAGCACCTCGCCGTCCTGGTGCTCCTTGAGCTTGGCGACCCACTTGTCGACGGTGTGCAGCAGC
>JAIVGU010000306.1 GCA_020201445.1 Halobacteriales archaeon | reverse complement strand
GAACTGGAGGACCAGAAACTACGTCGGCACCATCTTCGGCGGCTCGCTCTACGCCTCCCTGGACCCGCACTTCATGTTCATGCTGATGCACCGCCTCGGCCCCGCCTACCTCGTCTGGGACAAGGCGGCCAGCATCCGCTTCCGCAAGCCCGGCCGCTCCACCCTCACCGCCGTCTGCCGGATGCCCGACGCGGAGGTCGCCGAGGTGAGGCGGCTGCTGGAGTCGGAGCCGAAGGTGGACCGCACCTACAGCGTCGACCTGGTGGACAAGGACGGCGTCGTCCACGCGACCGTGGAGAAAATCGTCAACGTCCGCCGCGCGCCCACCGGCTGACCGCGAACTCCACGAAACTTTGGGAAAAGTTCCCTGCCTTTCGCGTGCTTCGCGGTTGGATGGTCGGCAATCCCCGACGAACCGCGGAGGTCGCGGAGACCAGCTTCCGCGCGTTCCGCGTCCTCCGCGGTTCGCGGTCGGCGGACAACTCCAAAAAAGGCCGTTCGCGCGTTTCGCGGTTCGGCGTGCGGCGGGCGCGTCACTGAAATCTTGAAGCCCCCGCTGGAATTCCAGGGATGTGGCCAAGATCTATTCCGACGCCGAGATGGGTGCCCTCCGCGAGTTGCTGGAGGAGAAAGTCCTGGCGTGGCCCGACGTCGCGGTGAAGAAGATGTTCGGCTGCCCCGGCTACCGGCGCGGCGGCGAACTGTTCGCATTCCTGCGCGACGGCTTCGTCGTGGTGCGCAACCTGCCCGAGAGGCAGGCCGCCGCGTTCGCCAAGAAGCTCAAGGGCACGCCGTTCACCTACCCGTCGCCCAAGGGGGAGATGGTGATGAAGGGCTGGCTCCAGTTGCCCTACGCGGACGACGCCGACCTGGAGAAGGTGCTGCCCGCGGTGAAGGCTGGCTACGACGCCGCCACCTGAGCCACGGATTGCGCGAAGACGCTTGCGCCCCGCATCCGCGGTGCCGGTGCGGCTGCCGAACACGGTTCGTGTGGTCAGCGGTAGGCCGCCTTCAACTCGTCCAGGCTGGTCTGGTCGAGCTGGAGCGCGACCTGCCACGCGGTCCTGACGGCGGCCATCCCCTGCTCGAAGCGCTCCCGGCTGCCGGCGAACTGGTAGACGTAGTCGACCGTGTCGCCGGGCTTGTGGTACTGCGGGTAGAGGCCTGCCGTGCGGCCGCCGGCGAAGCGGAGGGTCGGGACGTGGGCGTCGGCGAAGCTGGCCTCGTCGGAGTTGCGGTCGTTGAAGGGGAACGCCTCCGCGCCCGCCAGCGGGTAGCCGAGGACCTGGTGCAGCGTGCCGTTGAGGAAGGGGTACAGGGCGTCCGCGAACTCGGCGCCGGTCCAGGCGTACAGCTTCCACTGCGCGTTGCCGGGGAGGGTGGTGTCGATGCCGGGCCAGTTGAGGCCAGTCATGTCGAAGCCGAGGTAGGCGTCCGGCACCGGGTGCGTCGTGTCCGCGACGTAGGCCTGCGAGCCGACGAGGCCGAGCTCCTCGCCGTCGAAGAACAGGCAGGTGAAGGTGTGCTGCGTCGGCGTCGGCAGCTTGGCCAGGGCGGTGCAGAGGTTGTAGAGCGTCGCCGTGCCCGCGCCGTTGTCGTAGGCGGCCTGCACCGTGGCCGCGGCCGTGTTGTCGTAGTGCGCGCCGAGGGCGATGGTGCGGTCGTCGCGGCCGGGCTTGGTCGCCTCGACGACGCTCACGAAGAGCGGGCCGGCCGTGGCGGGGAGCGCGGGGCCGAAGGCGCTGGCGGGGTAGAGGCGGATGCGGACGTGCAGCCCCGCGGCGGCGAGCCCGGCGGCGATGTGGTCGCGGGCGGCGGCGTTGCTGGGCGCGAACGCGTTGCGGAAGGTGTAGGTCTGCGCGAAGTCGCTCCACCACTGCACGCCCGCGGTGGCGTTGAACTGGAGGGCGGGCACGTTGGCCGCGGTGCGCTCCAGCAGCGTGGCAGGGGCGGCGGGGGTGGTCGTGGCGGGCCCCGAGGCGGCGCAGCCGGAGAAGGCGGCGCACAGGAGGACCGCGAGGGGCAGGAAGGGCTTCACGCGCGTTCGACGGGGCGGGGCCGCTTGAAGGTTTGGCCGCCCCCGCGTCAGCCAAGGCCCGACTGCTTGTCCGCCTGCTGCCTCTTCCAGCCGTGCTTGGTCAGGCCGCGCGGCTTCACGATGTTCAGGACCGTGATGACGAGGAGCACGACGGTCCCGCCCACGGAGTGGAGGAGCAGGTTGCCCATGGCGCGCAGGTCCGCGTCGGACGTCGCCGGGTCGGCGGCCATGCTGGCGCGGTGGCCGATGAGGGGGACCTGCACCAGGAGGACGAGCGTGGCCACGGCCGTCAGCGCCAGGGTGGCCAGCACCCACCAGTGGCGGAAGAGGCCCCACTTGGTGCCCAGGGACATCACGAGTCCGCTGGCGAAGGCGGCCAGGGCGAGCGGAACGATGGCCCAGTCGGTGACGAGGTCCATCCCGATGTAGGCGGCGCGCAGCACCTGGACGTCCTCGCTTGCCACGGTGGCGGCGTCGAGGACGATGAACGCGGCGACGGCGCCCATCCAGCCGACCGACGCCGCGACGTGGCCGATGAGCGCGGCTTGCCGCACCCGCGGTCGCATCAGCATGAACGGCTCAATGCCGGACGGGCGCGGCGCCCATCAGGTGCAGGACCAGGAACAGCGCCAACGCGGCCAGCGCAACGCCGCCGAGCACCTTCACCCACCGGGGCATCCCTGGCGCGGTTTCGCCTTCGGGCATCGAGGCGGCCAATCCGTCCCCGCAAAGAACCCTTGTGAACGGTTCGCAGCGTGGGAAGGCTCCAGCGGGGAGGCGGGGGCTGGCCGCCTTCACTAAATAGGGCGGGCCGGCATGGCCGCAGCGCATGGGAAGGGCCATCAAGGTCGTAGCGAGCCTCGTCTGGGTCTACTCCTACGTCACGCTCGGGATGATGATGGCGGTGGCCGCGCTGCCCGGCTTCTGGCTGGGCGCGTGGGGGTGGAGCCTCGACGTCCTGCCCTCCCACGCCTACCTCCGCGTCGTCCTCGACCCGCTGGTTGGCATCTACTTCAGCATCCTCGGCTTCTTCACCTTCGGCATCGCGCTGATGTTCGTCCTGCCGCTCGTGAAGTTCATCTTCCGGTTCAAGCCCCACATCGGCGAGGTCCCCATCCACTCGTTCAAGATCTGGCCCTGGTACAACCTCAACGGGATGCAGTTCATGTTCAACACGGTGTTCGGCCGCTTCGCGCGCGCCACCACCATCTACCCCGTCTACCTGCGGATGATGGGCGCCAGGATCGGCAAGGACGTGGTGTTCAACACCCAGCACGTCTACGACC
>JAIVGU010000305.1 GCA_020201445.1 Halobacteriales archaeon | reverse complement strand
TAGCCGGCCTGGACGAAGAACAGCGACCACGGTTTGCCCTCCCACGCCACGCCGGACCAGTGCTGCGGCACGAAGAAGCCCAGCCAGGTGAACAGGCCGCCCATGATGCCGTCCATCAGCCCGAGGCGGTTGTTGAGGTTGCCGCCGGTGGCCGCGTTGCGGTAGGCGTCCTGGTAGACCCAGAAGTTGTGCGCGAACACGAACATCAGCAGGAACGAGCCGACGAGCATGAGGATGAGGCCCTTGGCCATCTGGCCCCCCGTGGGCTTGGCGTCGGCCGGGATGTTCATGGCCTTCATCCAGGTGCGGCCGGTGGGGGTCCACTTCGCGTACCAGATGAAGCCGATGACGATGTTGGCGACGACGGCCAACGCAAGGCCGAGCCAGTTGAGGCCGCTGAAGCTGAAGGAGTTCGGGTCCATGTCATCCACTGCCCATGTGGGCAGGGAGAAACTCATGGTCCAGGTCTTCAAGCGAGCAGTTTCGGTTTCCCGCAAGCTAAGGGCTATAGGGAGGAGACTCCAATAGGAGTGGTTGCCCCTTGGCTCACCCCAAGGGACAGGACAATCGGCTTCGGCCGGCTGGCCCTCCAACGTCCAGGAGAGAGGCGCGGACTACTCGCCTCCAACCCGCCCTGCAAGGGATTGCAGGCACGGGCAAGCGAACCGAAGGCCAGGCCCTCGTGGCTTGGTAGGGGGGAAAACCTGGATGTCCATCCGCAAAGACCAGTTCCTTCGGGAAATGGACCCTGGCTTTGGATCCGAAAGGATTGGGGCTGTGGACCCTGTCCTCCGCCGCAGTAGGACGGTCCACGGATACCTCTCATCGGCGCGGGTGCCGGTTTTCTCGCCTGTGCCCTCGCGGGTCTCGTCCGTCACAGATTTTGGCTTCCGCGGGTCGCCGGTTCTGTGCGCCCCTGTCAGGGTTGCGACAGGTCTCCGTAGTGGGGCTTCCCCGCCTTGTCGTAGGTGAGCAGGACGCCGCCGCCGGGGAACGCCTTGGATGCCGCGAGGCGCAGGCCCGTGGGGACGGTGCCGGTGCCGAAGAGGCGCTTCCCTTGGCCGAGGATGACCGGGTAGACCCAGATGTTGAAGCGGTCCACGAGACCCTGCTCGATGAGGCTCTGGACGAGGTTGGTGCTGCCAATGGCGTGCACTTGGTCGTGCTTCGCCTTGATTCCCGGAATCGCGGTGGCGACATCGCCCTCGATGAGGCACGAGTTCTGCCAATCCACGCCCTGCAGCGTCCTTGAGGCGACGTACTTCGGCACCTCGTTGAGTTTCCTTGCGATCTCCCCGTGGGCGTTCGGCCAATGGTTGGCGAAGATGTCGTAGGTCTTCCTGCCCAGGAGGAGGGCATCGATGTCCTGGATGTGTCGCGTGATGTGTTCACCGGCTTCGGGGTCGAGGAAGGGCGCCTGCCAGCCCCCATGCTGAAAGCCGCCTTCCGTATCCTCCTGCGGCGCACCGGGAGCTTGCGCGACCCCGTCGAGGGTGACGAACATGTCGACGTTGAGGCGACCCATGACAGCGACGCTGCAGGAGTGTGTCCCATAGAAGGCAGTTTCGAGGCCTGCCCCCTGGAAGTCGTCGAACTCCGGCCCGACATGGCCCTCAGGGTTAGGCCGTTCAACGACCGGAGCTCGGGCAGGGGTCGTGGAACGCACCCCCGCTGGCCCGCTGGCCGGGTGCGTTCCATGACCCTCTTGGGGACACCCCTTGTGGAACAGGGGGTTCAACAGGGCGGGGTGTCTACGGTAGACGGTCCTCATCCCTGTAAACGGTTCCTGTGACGAACCGCTCTATCGCTGTGCGTTCTTTCAGTGTATAAGCGAAGTATGAGCGGGTGAGCAGGGAGTCCTTGATTTCAAAGCCGACGCGGCCCGGGGCAGCGTCGTAGCCCAAGACGCAATGCGGCCCTATCGGCCCTGTGACCGGCCCTGTGACCGCGGTCTGTCGGCCGGACTCGGCCACTGTGGTCCCATTGTGCAGGAGGAAGGTCATGCAAGTGGACGTGGGCCACGGGACTTGCACGACAACGAACTCGGCGAGGGTGGGGAAATCGGTGCTAAACTCCACGATAGCGTCCTTGACCGCCACGGTCCCGTCAACGGCAAGGGCGCCGAACGTTCCCTGGAATGTCTCTAAGTTGGAGCCGCAACGGAACCAAAACGGGACCGTGCTTTCCAGCCGCAGGCGACCGTCCGTTGTGATATTGATGGAGCCAGCCAGGGAGGATGGCATGCCTGGGGAGGCTGTTAGGTAGGCCGTCTCAAAGACCAGCCGCTCCCCGGTCTTGATTGTGCCGTCGGCCCCCACCTTCTGGGTGAAGGTCATGGGGGGATTTTCAGTCCCCGTGACGTTGACGACAAAGGGCTGGGAGTCCTTGGCCAAGATGAGGAGATGGCCATGCGTGTAGGAGAGGGACACCCCTGCGAGGGGCTGGACCCCGTTCCCTTCACTGACCCCAAGCGAGATGATGCCGCAGGCCCAGGTCGTTGTGTCTGTATGTAGGGCGTCCGTGAAGGAGTGTCGCAGGGTAGCGTTTCCGCCTTGCACGACCTCATACACAGATTGGAGGCCGAACCCCCACTTGGCCTGGGCGTCCGGCAGCGACACTCCTGCCCACTGTTCGTCCGCGGCGGGCTCGGCGGGCGCGGCGGCCGTCGGGGGTTGCGGCTGCAAGCAACCGCCGAGCAGGACGAGGATGGCAAACAGGGGCAGGCGAAGCATGGGGTGCCGTCCGAAGAATGGGGGAAGGGGAAAAGGCGAACGCTACGGGCCTAATTGCCGTTGCAGACTAAGCCCGCGAAGCAGGCCCTGCCTTGAGCCCACACGGACAGTAGCGGGAACGGCAAGTTGATGATGGCGGTCCCCGCGGGCATGCCGCCCACGCTCCAATCCGAATACCGGGTGATGGCGTTCCAGCACTCGACCCCGAGGCTGACCCAACTGTCCATGGGGACGTTGGCGAAGGTCCAGACGTGGGCCTGTTCCGGGGCGCCCGAAGACCTCTTCGCAATGGTCACGTCGATGGTGTCCAGGGGAGACATGAGAGTGCCTTTGACGAAAGTGACGGGGGCGCCTTCGGCGTTGGTGTCAGGCGTGTAGGCATCCTTTGTCGCCACGGCATGCATCGGGCCCGCCAGGACGAGCCATTGGAAATTGTAGATTTGAATCCCCTCCGACCAACCAAAGGAGGTCTCTCCCCAGCCCGAGCAGACCGTGTCCAGCCTGCCGCCCTCAAGATTGAGGGGGTCGGCCCCCAGGGGCTCGGGCTGGGGCTCAGCAGGCGGCTGGGCGTCGGGCACATAGCATGCCTTGTAG
>JAIVGU010000125.1 GCA_020201445.1 Halobacteriales archaeon | reverse complement strand
CTGGTGCAGCGTGTGCGGCCGCCCCGCCCCGCCCGGAGCCTGCCCACGAGACCGCACCGAAGGGCGCCGCAGCCGCCGCAAGCTCCGGAGGCTCCAGAAGAACTAGAGCTTCCGGCGCCAGGAGGAGAAACCGCAAGGGCTTCATACGTCGAAGCGGATTTGGAGGCGGGATTCACCGGCGATGGAACTCAGCTCCCGGGACGAGAGGAAGACCCACCTCCTGACGCGCGGCAACGTGGACGGCATCGTCAGCGCCGCCCTGTTCCTCGCCAAGGACCCCGCCACGAAGGTGAGCTTCGTCCCCAGCGGCGACCTCGCCGTGGACGTGCTGCGCAAGGACATCGCCAGCCACGACTTCTACCTCGTCGACCTCGGCCTCACCCCGCGCCTCATCAAGACGCTGAATGACAAGGCCAAGACCCGCCAGCAGGTGCACTACCTCGACCACCACGAGCAGAGCGGCCTCCAGCTCGGCGAGCTGGACGGCGACCTGGAGGGCGTGGTGCGGCAAGGGGTCTCCGCCGCCGGGGTCGCCTACGACTACCTGGGCCTCAACGGCGAGCACCGCCACCTCGTCGCCCTCGCCGACCTCGTGGAGTACTGCCCCAGCCCGCTGCTGGACGAGGTGGAGGCCGCCGTCGGCACCGACCGCCTGGAAGAGGAGGCGCGCATGCTCGACTTCGCGTGGCGCTACCGCGTCGAGGACGACCAGTTCCGCTACGCCGCCGCCCGCCGCCTCGCCGCCGGCCGCTGGCCCAGCGAGGTCCCCGAGGTCAAGTCGCGCTACCTCCAGATGGTCAACGAGCAGCGCTGGGACCGCGCCCTGGAGCGGGTGCGGGAGCGCGTGGAGCTGAAGCACAACGTCGCCCTGCTGCGCTTCGGCCGCCGCAAGCCCAGCCTCTTCGGCTTCGGAAGCCGCGCCCTTGCCGAGGTGGCCAAGGAGATGGGCGCCTCGGTGTCCATCCTGCTCAACCGCCGCAACGAGCTGAGCAGCATGAGTCTCCGGCGCACCGGCCGCGCCGCCGAGACCGACCACCTCAACCTGGGCCAGTTCGTCACCGACTTCACCGCGCACCACGGCATCGTGGGCGGCGGCCACCCCCACTCGGCGGGGGCGAAGATTCCAACGCGTGCCGTCGGCGAGTTCCTGCACGACGTCTACTGCTTCGCGTAGTGTAAGGCAGGTGCCGAACCTCGGGCCACCGGCATGTCCCGCTCCGCCGACCTTCTGAAGGGAACGTTGAAACACCCGCATTCCCGGTCGCTGCAATGCCCTGGGACCCAGCACGGCGGACCCGCACCTGCGCCATCGTCCTGCTGCCGGTGGCGGCTCTCCTGGCCGGATGCAGCGGTACCAGTTGCGACCGCATCGCCCTGCCAACCGCTGCCGACGTCCCCGCCCTTGCGTCCTCCGAGGGCGGCGCTGGCCCCGTCACGCTCGCGCTCCACGCCGTGGACGCGGTGGACGGCCAGCCGGTCGCCAATGCCACCGTCCGCGCCTTCTGGAAGCCGGGCGACGAGCGCTCCAGCGGCAGCGAACGCCGACTGGGGCCCGGCGCGGCCTATCGCAGTGCGGCGCCGGGCTTCCTGCTGGACCCCGGGCGCATCTACCTCCCCGCCAACCTCACGGTGGTCGGGCTGCGCACCGACGCCGCCGGCAAGGCCACGCTGCACCTGCCCCCCCACCAGCCCGTCGGCCTCGTCTACACCGCGGCCCTTTACACCGAGGAAGTGACCCTCATCGGCACCTTTGGCAGCGGCGACGCCTCCGTGGAGTTGGACCTGTTCCGCGTCGCAATCGGCGGCGCATGGGCGGGCAACTGGAGCGTCGCAGCCGTCGACGCCGGCCAAGACCAACGCTGGGAAGCACACGACATTCCCATCGGACGGGATGCCGCCACAGCCAGCGCCCGCCTGGTGCGCAGCAGCCTCAGCCTGGAGTGGCAAGACGCCCTCCCCGTGGTCGCGCACCTGGAGTTGGCGGTGGGCGCGAACGGTGCCCCATCGGCATCCTGGACAGAGAGATTGGCGACGCCACCCGGCCATCACGCGGTGGCGGGGCAACTCGAGCGTGGCTTCGCGCTGCCGCCGGTCCTCCAGGTCGGCCCCGCAGCCGGCGACCTCCAAGTGGCGCCGCTCAGCGGCAGCGTCCCCTACCGCGTGCAAGCCCTGCTGGCGTTTGCGCGCTCCTCGCACGACTTCCAGGCCTGCCTTGCCCCTCCGCCGGAGGGCCGGTCTGCGGCGGTGCCCGCGCCGCACGCCGGCGTGGCCGCCCTGGGCTTGCTCGTGGCCGCTCTCGTCGTCCGCCGCGCCCGCTAGGCCGTCCGGCGCCGGTTGAGCGCCTTGATGGCGAACCACGCCACCACAGGGGCCAGCAAGTCCCCGGCGAGCGCACCGTAGAGCCGGAGCCGGATGCGCGCGAAGTCCTCGGGCGCCAGTCGCCGCTCGGTGACCTGGATGAACCAGAGGAGCGCGACGGCGGTGGCCACGGCCAGCGCGATGAACAGCCACAGGATGAGGCGCTCCGCCTTGACGGTCGGGTCGGGAGAAACGGGAGGGGAAGGGGAGGGAGCGGAGGAGGGGGGAGCTTGCGTACGCCTACTCCTTGAGCTGGGCGTCGTACTCGCCGGCCTCGATGGCCTTGCTCATCTCCTTGGCCAGGCGGCCCTCGACGGTGACGCCCATCGAGACGCAGGTGCCGACGACCTCCTTGACGCGCGACTTCAGCGAGCCGCCGAGCATGGTGCTGCCCTTCATCTTGGTGATCTCGATGGCCTGCTTGATGGTGAGGTTGCCGACCTGGCTCTTGTTCGGCGTGCCCGAGCCTTTCTCGATCTTGGTCTTGCTCAGGACGAGCTGGCTGACCGGGGGGGTGCCGACCTCGATGGTGAAGTCCTTCCGGTCGCCGATGACGATCTTGATGGGGACCTTCATGCCCGCGAAGGGCTTGGTCGCCTCGTTGATCTTGACGATGACCTGGCCCATGTTGACGCCCGTGGGACCCAGGACGGGGCCGAGGGGGCCCGCCGCTGCCTTGCCGCCGTCGACGACGGTCTCGATGGTTTGTGCCATTGGTGTTTGCTCCGACCCGTATCCGCCGCCCGGGATGGGTCGGCGTCCCTTGGTAGGCGTCGGGCCCGCGGACGGGCTGGCGCCAGGGATGGAGGTCAAGCCGCTCGACAAAAGGCCGCTATAAAACCCCTGCCGCTGGCCGGTTCTGTCCCGTAATCGGGTGGTCAGGGGTCGGTTTTGGTGCGTGTATCAAGTCGGGTGGCCTCCTCTCATGCCCTGTGGGGCCGTTGCTCTTTGGCGTCGATGCGAAAGGTGAAGG
>JAIVGU010000304.1 GCA_020201445.1 Halobacteriales archaeon | reverse complement strand
CCATGACGGAATCCGCGATGCGGAGCGTTATCCGGCCCGCCCCAGGCTGCGCTCGAAGGACGCAATCGCTGTTCGCTTGCGGGCCGGACTCTTCCAGCACCGCGCCGTCCAGCAGGAGGGCGGTCGAGCATGACGACGCCAGGAACCGGGTGTCCTGGTAGACCGCGAAGAAGGCGCGGGTGGGCATGGTTGCCTCGATGGTCGCGGTCGCCTCCTTGACGTAGACGGCGCCCGCGCTGAAGCCCTCGGCGGCGAAGGAGCCTTGGAAGCCTTCGAGGTTCGCGCCGCAACGGAACCAGAACGGGACCGTCCGGGCGAGCCGGAGCGGCCCGTCCGCCGTCAGGTTGAACGCGGCCCGGATTGGCGGCTGCGCCGAGCCCGCGTTTGCCTGATACGCGGTCTCGATGACGACCTGTTGTCCCGAGCGGAGCCGGACCCCGCCGTCCGTGGTCTCGTTGATGGCCAGGAACAGGTTCTCCCCCGCCCGCGTGTCGTTGGCGACGAACGGCCTCCCTCCCTGGGCCACCACGAGGGCGTGGCCCCCGGAGTAGGAGAAGGAGCGTCCAAAGGCGGGGCCAAGGGTGCCGTTCTCGACCTTGCGGAGCGTAAGGAACCCGCAAGCCCAAACGGCTTGGTCCGGCCTGTCCGCCTCGCTGGAGGCGAACAAGGCGGTGACGTTGGTTTCCTTGCTTGCTTCAAGGACATACTGAAGGCCATAGCCCCAGGGAGCTGCGGGGTCGGGCAGGCTGGCGACGAACGAACGGATGGGCGTGGGTCCGGGCTGCGGGCCGGTGGTCGGGCCGTACACGCCCATGCATCCGGCCAGCAAGCAGGCGGCGACGGCAAGGGCGGCAGGACGGAGCGGCATGGTGGACGGGTCCGAAGCAGAAGGGAAGAGGGGAAAAGGCGACCGGCGCGGCCTAGCAGGGGATGAGGCAGGTCGTCCCGCTGGCTCGCACGGCGAGGACGGGGGTCGCGAGGTTCAACACCTGGGCACCCAACGGGAAGCCGGACGCGCCGAAGGTGGTGCTGGACACGGCGGCCAGAAGGCACCGCGAATCCACGCTGAGGGCGCCGCCCATCGGGATGTTGGCGAAGGACCAATGTCCGTGGTTGCTCACGGTCTCGTCGCCCTGCACGATGACCATCTCGATGTCGTCAAGCGTGGACCTGGCGTTGCCCTCCACCATCGTCTCGACGTAGCCCTCGGGGGCACCCGTCTGGTCCGGGTGCTTGTAGACCGTCGTGTAGCTGGACGCCGGGTTGTTGGCGATGTGGAAGGAGTCGCCCAGGATTTCGATGTAGTCCGCCCAGCCCAGGATGCTGCTGCCGCCACCGCTGCAAAGCTTGTCCAAGCCTTCCGCGTCCACGGGGTCAGGGTTGGCGCGGCCAGCCATCGGCTGCGGCCTCGTAGAGCAGCAGCGCCGTGGAGGCGGCGGTGCTTCCGCTGGCGATGGGTCGCTTGTCCACGACGACGACGTCATGCCCTCGCTTGGCAAGCTCGTGGGCGACCAAGGCGCCCGTGATGCCAGCGCCCACGACGCCCACGTCGGCCTCGACGTCGTGGTCGAGCCGGGGGAACCTCTGCGTGGAGGCGGACTCGGTGAGCCAGAACGGACGCGGCGAGCGCAGGTCCATGCGTCCCTTCGCGCCGTGCAGGCGCCTCAACTCGCCAAGTGCTCGTAGGCTTCCCGGCAGACGTCGGCGCAGGCCTTCATCATCTGGTCGTCGCCGAACTCCTCGCAGGACTCCTCGCAGCGCTTGACGGCCTTGGCGCACGTCGCCTTCGCGTCGTCGGCGTAGTCAGAGCCGCGTGCAATGAGCGTGCAGGTCGCATTGAGCAGGTCCCAGGCATCCAGGTGCGCCCGCAGGTGGTTCGCCTCCGCGTGCCTGCCGCCCTGCTTGATGCAGTAGTCGAAGCACTCCGTGATGGTATCCATGCAGGTGCGAAGGATGGCCGTCTTGGAGGTCTGTTCGAGCGTGGTCTCCGGTTTGCCGGTGCGCCGCTCGGTTGCGTCCCGCCCGGAGCGTTGGGTCCGGTCGACGGGGCGGTTCTCGCGTCCCTCCCGATGCATGCGCTCCGCGTTCGATCGAGCAGGCATGCGTCACCGCTCCTTCACGCGACGCAGCTCGTCCACGAACTTGATGGCCTCGCGGCGGACGTGGTCGGCAAGGCGGGGGTCGATGATGCTGCGGATTCGTCCCGCTTCGATCTTGCGGGCCGCGTCCGTCTTGAAGTCGAGGATGGTCTCGGCCGCGCTCATGACGGCGTCGATTTCCGGGTTGTCGATGAGCGACTTGACGACGGTGCCGGGGGCGGCGCCGATGGCGCGCACGGGCCCCATTCCGGGGTGCTCGATGGCGCGGAAGACCTTGCCGGCGTTGAGGGCCTTGTCGATGAGCTCGTACTCGTCAGGGTCCAAGAGGTGGGCGACGAAGCGGGCGTGCTCGTCCATGATGCCGCCCCAGAACGAGACGACCTCCTTGCGGTCAAGGTCGACGTTGCCCTCCGCGACGTTCTCCATGCGGTCGACCCAGCGGACGGCTTCGCGGCGCGTGTGGTCGAAGAAGAGGGGCCAGACGAGGGTGCGCAGGTCGCCCTTGACCTGGGCGCGGTGGTTTTCCTCCTTGTAGGCGATGAGGGGGTCGAACTCCTGGCGCAGGCTCGCGACGTAGCGGCGCAGGTCCGATTCACTGGGCGGGCCTTCCTGGGCGACGCGTTGGCGCAGCTTGGTGAACTGGTCCTGGAAGGCGAGGGCTTGCTTGCGCTCGTCCGGGGCCACCTCCTCGGGCATGAGCAGGGCGAAGAAGAGGGCGTGCTCCGACATGATGTCGGTGGCGAAGCGGGCGTCGGCCCACACCAGGTCGCGGGCGTTGCGGTTGTTGAGCTCCGCAAGGACCACGGGCTTCTCGTAGGGCGGCTCGACCTTGTCGGTGCCCGTGCGGGTGTAGGTGCGGAAGGCGGACACGTCCTGCTTCTCGCCACGGTAGGTCGTCACGGGACGGCCGCCCTTCATGGCGTCGGGGCGTTGCGAGGCCCTCGGCATTCGGCCTGGTTCCTGTCCGACGTGGGTCACGAAGCGCTGGGTCATGCCATCCCTCCCGGGGAGCAAGGGAATAGGCCGCGCCGTTAAGTGCGCTTCCCGCGGCAAACATGTCCGGATGCCGCAATGGGCCGCGGTCTCCACACGAAACCGTCCCCTCGGCTTCCTTGGGGCCTTCCCTTCCTTTGCCGGGTCGGAAGCGGGGAGGGGGTCTTGCAGAAGCGGGGAGGCCTAGCTGTCAGGAAGGGGGGGGTTCCCGATGCCGATTGCCCGCGCTCTGGTGTGGGCC
>JAIVGU010000303.1 GCA_020201445.1 Halobacteriales archaeon | reverse complement strand
CACGCCGGCATCAACATCGTCACCGCCTTCGGCGTCTCGACCGGCAGCGCCGGCCGCATCTACATCAACGTCAGCGACCTGCCGCGCGCCGCCCCCATCATCGACACCGTGAGCCAAGGCCCCGCGCTCGTCCACTACCGGCTCGGCCGCATCGGGCCCGCCCCGTAGCACGCTTCCTGTCCAGTGGGGAGCCGAAGGCTCCCCGTTGTCGCGCGTGTGCACGGAGCGAGCCGTGCGCAGCGAACGGCTTAAGAAAGACCTCCGAGTCGCCGCGCCTGCGCATCCCGCAGGAAAGGCGTGTTGTCCCCTGGAGACGCGTCCGCTGCGAGCTGTTTGCGGTCCTGTAGTGTAGCGGCCAATCATGGTGCCCTCTCACGGCACCGACCCGGGTTCAAATCCCGGCGGGACCATCCCCTCTCCCTCCTGTTGGGCTAACCGACAAGGCGTTTTAGGCCGCTTTGTCGGTTAGTCGGGCCCGTGCAACGCGGTTAAGCCAGTCCTTGCCGTGCAGGCGGGCCAGCATCCGCGCGTTGTGGTCATACTCCCGGCGCGTCATGTCCACCGTCTCATGGCCGTGCCAGTCGGCTACACGGGTGTAGTCGAAGCCCCAGTCAATCAGGCGGGCGTTGACGCTCCAATGGCGCCCCAGGTAGGGGTGGAACCACGGGAAGCGGGGTTTGACCAAATCGTTGACGAACTTGTTCAAGGCGTGTTTGCTGGGGAAAGGCGTCCCGTCCGCGCGCAGGAAGAAGTCCTCCTGCTCGTCGTTGGGGTCCACCTTCTTCCGCCAAACAAGGAAGTTGGCCAAGCTGGGGTGCCGCCGTGAGCAGCACAGCCATTCGGGCTCGATCATCAGCGTCCGGCGCCTGCCTGACTTCTTGGGCTCCGTCACCACAATCAGGTGCTTGTCGGGCATGAAGTCCTTCTTCTTCAGAATCCACGCCTCGCTCGGGCAACGAACACCGAAGCCGAAATCCAGAACCAGAATCGCCTTGACCAAGGCGTTGTCGTAGCTCAGTTGCGGCGTAGGGGTATAGTTGCTATGCAGCAGGGCATGAACGTCCTCCGGGAGAGGAATCCATCTTTCATCGGTATGCGGCTCAGTGGGAGCCGTTGGCCACACCTCGCGCGGAATCCCCAGAAAATCACCCAAGACCTTGACGGATTTGTGGTCGTTGATCAGCGTGGTCGCCGGGGCCTCTTCCACCGTCTCCCTGTAGCGGACATACAGGTAGAAGGAGTTCACGAGCGCGAACCGGCCACCGTGCAGATTCACGGGCATCGCCTCATGGCGTTCCATGAAACGGAGCTGTGCCAAGCGGTGTCCGATGGTGGACGCCTTGCGCCGCTTGTAGTCCCGCAAATACACAATCAACTCGTCCTCGGTCCAGTCGCTGCTGGGCGCCTTGAGTTCGTCTAGCTTTGTCCTTAACCTGGAAGCAAAGGTGTTCCAGGCGTCTTGCATGGCTTTGATAGCGCCCGGTGGGGCGCCTTGGGGCTCACCTCCAGGGAAAATCCCCTGGCGGGGTCTTAAAGCCGGAGGGCAGGATTCAGGAGGCGAAATGGGGCTTGGCTCCGAAGCCAACCCAGGCGAGCCCAACTCTTGGGGGACGGGCTCGCGCAAGCCGAGGTCCGAGGGGACACACTGGCAATCCTTGTCAGGGTTCGGCCGCACCCCGCTTCCTCCAGGCTTCCTTTGCCGCCTCGCGGGCCAGCGGGCGAGGGATGCCCAAGCCCTGACGCACCTTGTCAGAATCGAAGCTGCGCCGCGACACGCTCAGGAACCGCTCAGGTTCGGCCAAGACCGCCTCGACGGCCACTTCCAGGGCCGATTTGGGCCGCTGCGTGGCCTCGCGCTTCTCGGCTTGGAGGGCAGCGTAATCCGCATCGCGCTCCGTCACCCCCAAGCCGTGCTGGATGGCGGTGCGGTCAAACCGCCCCCGCCGCGCCCGAAACCTCGCCGGGTCCGCCAAGATGCGCCGCACCATCTCCTCGTCGCGGCGATGCTGTTCCGCCAGCTTGGCGGCCTGGGCCTTCGCTTCGGCCTCCTCGCTGCGGTATTCGGCTTGGTAGATGCGCGAATCCTGAAGGGCTTCGCGCACGGCGGCCTTGATCTCGTCCAGGCGCCACAGCTTCCCGATGCGCCGCAGCAGGGCGGCCATGTTCGCGCAGGCGGCGCCGGCGCTCGGTGGCGCGCTGGGCCTTCAGGAACGGGGCGTCTCGGGTGGCCTCGATCTCCTTGGGCTGCTTGGCGCCCTCGGTGTCCAGGCCCTCTACGTCATAGACGGCGGGGTGTCGGGTCCAGTAGTCCACGCGCGGCGAGTTGGCGGGGATGAGTTTGGCGCCCGTGCGCCGCGCGTCGGCGCTCATGGCGCGCGCTCCGCGCATCGCCTCGATCTGGCGCAGTTCGCTCCGGGGGTGGCGGGGCAGCTTGGCCCACCGCGTCTCCCAGGCTTGGTGAGCGGCCTCGCTGCGGCCGAGGTCGATGCCTTTGGCGCGCAGGGCGGCCATCTTGGCCTTGTCCTGCCGGGTCTGCTTCATGGGGCGCCCTTTGGCGCGGCTGCGGGGGCGCCCACGGGCGCGGTTGGTCTTCATGCGGTGGCCTCCAAGGCGTGCAGTAGGGAAAGGGACTGTTGCCAAGCGGCCTCGATGCCCTGGAGGCATTGCCGCTGCTCCGCATCAGGCTCGGCCGCAGTCGCGCCGACTTCTTGCGTGGCGTCCGTCTTGGCCTTCTCGACGGCCGCCGAGGCGGGGTAGCCCAAGCGCAGGAGGGCGGCCAGCTCGGCGTAGAACTCGGTCATGCCGTCCTCCCAGCACACGCGAAGCTCGTGGGTGCGCATCTCGCGCACGGCCAGCTCCCCGAGCTTGTCCGCGATGCGCACGACGTTCGGGAAGCCGCCTACCACGTCAATCAGGCCCCGCACGCGCTCGACGGTCATCGACGGCACGAGGCGCAGGGCGGGATAGCGGAGCATCTGGTCGAGCAGGTGAACAATCTTGCCGCGCACCGAATCGTCGGTGTCGAGGCTCCTGACCTCGTGG
Organism: Halobacteriales archaeon; assembly: GCA_020201445.1. The sequence continues at coordinate 301 of JAIVGU010000303.1, read as the reverse complement.
GGGAAGAAGAACTGCGTCTCCGGCGTCCAGACGTGAACCAGGACGTGCCGAACGCAGGTGGTGGACTGAAGGCCGCGCGCTACTTGCCGCAGGCACTCGTCCGCCTTGGCCTCCGCCTCGTTGCCTTCGTAGTTGCCCAGGACGGTGCGTTCTTCGGCGGTGATCTCGGTGAGCAGGACGCGCTCGAAAGCTACGGGGTCGCGGCGCTGGCAGGGTGCGGTCATGGTTTGCCTCCGTGGGTGAGCAGGATTAGGACCCCCGTTTGGCGGCCCACGAGGCGGCGGCGCTCGGCCTCTTGCCG
>JAIVGU010000194.1 GCA_020201445.1 Halobacteriales archaeon | reverse complement strand
CCATGAGGCCGCACTCGAAGCCGGTGGGCAGCAGGCTCCACGTCAGGCCGCCGTCGGTGCTGTGGTAGAGGTTGGTCGCGGAGCCGGTGTTGTAGAACACCCACACTTCGTCCGCCTTGCCGGCGCGCACCCACGGCCGGTCCACCAGCGGTGGGAACGCGTCGGCCTTGGTGAAGACGTGCGTGCCGTCGCCGCGGTACTTGGTGAAGTAGGTCGTGGCGGCGGAGATGTCGAAGAAGAACACGTTGCCGGCGTCGTCGATGGCGAAGTCCCCCTCGATGCCGAAGGCGTCGCGCACCAGGCCCGTGCGGTCGGCGAACGGCAGCAGGTGGAAGCTCCTGCCGCCGTCGCGGCTGACCCAGATGGGCGGGCTGCGGCCGACGCAGCAGGTCGCGGAGGCCCACACCGTCCCGTCGCCGGCCACCTCGATGACCGGCTCGCCGAACGCGCCGCAGGAGCCCTGCGCCTGGTCCTGCAGGTTGCTGACCGGGTCCTCCAGGCGGCAGGCGAGGCGGACCGGCGGCAGGAACGCCAGCTTGACCACGTCGCCGCCCGGCCCGGCGGGGGGCAGGCCCGGGTCCTGCACCTGGACGCAGCCGGAGAGCAGCAGGAGGAACGCCAACGCGAGGGGGGCGCGCATGCTTGGCGGACGCTGAGGGCAGGTCTTCACCTTTGCCGACGCGCAGCCAGCAACCGTGAAACCCGCGAAAAACGACCGTTCGTTCCACGCTTCGCGTCCTTCGCGGTCCGGCGGAGAGCGGCTACGCAGGCTCGACGAGCTTCCCCGACAGCTCCGCCCGGCGGCGCGCCTCCTCCAGCGCGGCCAGCCCGACGCAGCGCTTGTTGACGAAGAAGTAGCAGGTGCGGCAGTCGCGCAGGCTGCACCGCACGTCGAGGAAGCCGCCCTCCTTCAGCCGCGCCACGGCGAAGCGGATGGTGCGCGCCGGCATCCCCGTCCTCGCGCGCAGGTCGGCGTGGGTGAGCGGGCCAAGCTGCTTGACCGCCTCGAAGACGGCGCGCGCCGACTCCGGCAGCTTGCCGAAGCGCACGGGGTCGACCTGGACCGCGTCGGCCGGGAAGTGCAGGAACTCGTACTCCCCCACGGCGACCATGCGGGGACCGCGCAGAAAAGCGTTCCCTCCCCAGGAGAGGAGCGAGGGGGGAAGGGAAGCGTCATGAGCGTCCCGGGGTTGCCCGGCGGCGTGGCCATCCACGAGCGTGTCTGGGAGCGGGCGGCACCCCAGGCGCCGCCGCCCCGGCCGGCGCGCCCCGTCGGGACCTACGCCCTGCTGGGCACCATCGTGGGCGTGTGGGTGCTGGAGCTGCTCCTGCTGCCCCAGCCGGTCAGCTACGCCGGCGGCACCACCAGCGCCACCGCCTACGGGTTCGTCATCAACACGGACTGGCCCTCCCGCCCCTGGACGCTCGTCACCAGCACGCTGGCCCACGACCCCCGCAACATCTCCCACCTGCTGTTCAACGGCCTGTTCCTGTTCTTCTTCGGCCCGCTGGTCGAGCGCATCGTCGGGACCCGCCGCTACCTCGTCCTGTTCCTCGTGGCGGGCGCCGTCTCGGGCATCGCGCAGGTCCACCTCTCCGCGGCGCTGGGGCACGGCGGCGGCGCGCTGGGCGCCTCGGGCGCGCTGATGGCGCTCTTCGGCGTGGTGATGGTGCTGCTGCCCAAGGAGCGCATCTTCATCTACGGCATCGTGCCGGTGCCGATGTGGATCGCCGGCATCCTCTACGCGGCGCTCGACGTCCTGGGCGTGCTGAACCCCTACAGCCCGGTGGGCAACATCGCGCACCTGTCCGGCATGGCGCTCGGCCTCGGCTATGGCGCCTACGTCAAGCAGGACCTCAAGCGGCGCGGCCTGCGCCTCACCCGGGGCTAGGCGCTGCCAAGGGGTTGCGCCTGGAAACGCCGTCCATTCGGGTTAAAACCCTCTCCTGGCCTGCAAGGCCGCCTTGCGCGTCCTCTGCGCCATTCCGTGCCTGAACGAGGAGGTGGCCATCGGCTCCGTCGTGCTGCGGGCGCGCCGCCACGTCGAGGAGGTCGTGGTGGTGGACGACGGCTCCGCCGACGGCACCGGCGAGGTGGCCCGCCTGGCTGGCGCGACGGTGCTGCGCCACAAGGGGAACCGGGGCAAGGGCGAGGCGTACCGGACGCTGTGGGCGCACGCGCGGGCGCACGGCTTCGACGCGCTCGTGGTGCTGGACGGCGACGGGCAGCACGACGCCGAGGAGATTCCCCAGGTCCTGGCCAAGCTGCGGGAGGCGGACATGGTCATTGGCGCGCGCTGGGGCGAGGCGACGCAGATGCCGCTGTGGCGCAAGGTGGGCAAGCGGGTGCTGGACTACGGCACCGCAATGGCCTCCGAGGGGGGCGCGGCGGGGCCGAAGCTGACCGACTCGCAGAGCGGCTTCCGCGCCTACTCCCGCAAGGCGCTGGAGGCCATCGCGCCGCGGCAGGCCGGCTTCTCCGTCGAGTCGCAGCTCCTCATCGACGCCCACGCGGCGGGGCTGCGCATCGGCGAGACCCGCATCCACTGCCGCTACGACGTGGACTCCTCGACGCAGAGCCCCGTCAAGCACGCCTCCGGGGTCCTCAACGACCTGCTGGTGGCCGTCGGCGTGCAGCACCCGCTGCTGTTCCTGGGGGTGCCGGGCTTCGTGGCGCTGCTGGCGGGCGTCGCGGGGGGCGCGTACCTGCTGCTCGTCTCCGACCGCACGGGCAACGTGTCGATCGGCTGGTTCATGGTGGCGATGTTCGCCGCGCTGGCGGGCATCCTCGGCCTGTTCGCCGGGCTGCTGTTCAACATCCTGCCGCGCATCATCGAGCGTTCCGCCCAGGAGCCGTAGCGTGCCGTTCACCTTCCACCCCGTCCCCGCCCTGCCCGGCCTCGTCGTCGTGGAGCCGCACGCCTTCGCCGACGCCCGCGGCCGCTTCCTGGAGACCTGGAAGGCGTCGGAGTTCGCGCGCCACGGCATCGCGGGGCCGTTCGTGCAGGACAACACGGCCGCCAACCCGGCGCGGGGGACGCTGCGCGGCCTGCACTTCCAGGCGCCGCCGCACGCCCAGGGCAAGCTGGTGCGCTGCGTGCGGGGCCGCGCCTTCGACGTGGCGGTGGACCTGCGCCCCGGCCCGACGCGGGGCCGCTGGCACGCCGTCGACCTGGACGCCGCCACCGGCCGCATGCTCTGGATTCCCCCTGGCTTCGCGCACGGCTACTGCACCCTGGAGGATGACACCGAAGTCGCCTACAAGGTGAGCGGCGCCGAGTACACGCCCGCCGCCGAGGGCGCTCTGCGCTGGGACGACCCCGCCATCGGCATCCGCTGGCCCGTCGCAGAGCCGCTCGTCGCGCCCAAGGACGCCGCCGCCCCGGCGTGGGCGCCGGACCGCCTCCCGGCGGGGTGGTGAGATGCGCTCGCTCTCCCCCCAGCCCGCCGCCGAGGGCCGCACCCTGCGCATCCTGGTGACGGGCGGCAGCGGCCAGTTCGGGCAGGCGTTCCTGCGCCAGGCCGGCCGCCACGCCCTGCGCCTCCCCGGCCACGCCGAGTTGCCCATCGAGGACGCCGCCGCCGTCGACGCCGCGCTGCAGGCGCACGCCCCCGACTGGGTCGTCCACGCCGCCGCGATGACCGACGTGGACGGCTGCGAGCGCGACCCGGCCCGGGCGCACGCGGTCAACGCGGTGGGGAGCGCGAACCTGGCGGCCGCCGCGGCGCGGCGGGGGGCGCGCATGGTCCTCGTCTCCACCGACTACGTGTTCGACGGCCGCAAGGGGGACTACCGCGAGACGGACGCGACCCACCCGCTCAACGCCTACGGGCGCAGCAAGCTGGAGGGGGAGCGGCTGGCGCAGGCCGCGTTGCCGTCCGTCTGCGTCGCGCGCACGTCGGTCGTGTTCAGCCCCACCCGCAACAACTTCGTGCTGTGGGTGCAGCGGTCGCTCGCCGCGGGCAAGCCGGTCAAGGCGGTCCACGACCAGTGGGTCACGCCGACGGCGGCCGACGACCTCGCCCGCCAGGTGCTCGCCCTGGTCGAGGCGGGCGCGTCCGGCGTCTACCACACCGCCGGCGCCGAGCGCCTGAGCCGCCTGGAGATGGCGCAGCGCATCGCCGCCCACTTCGGCCTCGACCCGGCCCCCCTGCAGCGCGTCTCCATGGACGACCTCCCCTGGACGGCCCCGCGGCCGCGCGACTCCAGCCTCTCGACCGCAAAAATCGCCCGCCTCTGCCCGCCGCTCGGCTTCGACGCGGCGCTTGACACGCTGGGGGACGCACCATGACAACCACAACGAAACCCCCCGCCGCCAGCAAGGCCAAACGCATTCTCGTCACGGGCGGAGCCGGCTTCATCGGCAGCAACCACATCCACCACCTGCTGCACGCCCACGGCGGCGCCCCCGCCCCGTGCTGCCCCGACCAGGCGCGCTACCCGGCCAGCGAGTCGGACCCGGACCTCCAGGTGCTCAACGTCGACGCCCTGACCTACGCCGGCAACCCCGCCTACCTCAAGGGCGTCGACCACCTCAAGCAGTACCGCTTCAGCAAGACCGACATCTGCGACGCCCCCGCGCTGGCGGCGGCGGTGAAGGCGTTTGCGCCCGACGCCATCGTCCACTTCGCCGCCGAGAGCCACGTCGACCGCAGCATCGAGAGCGGCGACGTCTTCGTCCGCACCAACGTCCTGGGCACGCAGGTCCTGCTGGACGTCGCGAGGCGCCACGACGTGCCGCAGGTCCTGCACGTCAGCACCGACGAGGTGTACGGCAGCATCAAGGAGGGCTCGTTCCGCGAGGGCGACCCCTACCACCCGGGCAGCCCCTACGCCGCCAGCAAGGCCGGCTCCGACCTGCTCGTCCTGGCGCACCACAACACCTACGGCCTCAAGGCGACCGTGACACGCTGCACCAACAACTACGGGCCGCGCCAGCACCCGGAGAAGCTGCTGCCCAAGATGCTCACCCTGGCACGCGCCGGCAAGCCCCTGACCGTCTACGGCACCGGCAAGAACGTGCGCGACTGGCTCTACGTCAAGGACCACGCCACCGCCATCCAGCACGTCCTCGGCCTGCGCCGCTTCGGCGAGGTGTTCAACATCGCCGGCCGCGACGAGCGCACCAACCTCGAGGTCGTGCGCGAGGTGCTGCGCGCCACGGGGAAGCCGGAGAGCCTCATTGCCTACGTCGCCGACCGGCCAGGGCACGACTGGCGCTACAGCCTCGACGACGCCAAGCTGCGCGGCACGGGGTGGACCCCCCGCACCCAGTTCCACGAGGGGTTCGCCGACACGCTTTCCTGGCTGGCGGCCCATGGGGAGGCAACATGAAGGGAATCATCCTGGCGGGCGGCTCGGGGACCCGGCTGCACCCCGTGACCAAGGTGGTGAGCAAGCAGCTCCTCCCCGTCTACGACAAGCCGATGGTGCACTACCCGCTCTCCATCCTGATGCTGGCGGGCATCCGCGACGTCCTGGTCATCAGCACCCCGCACGACCTGCCGCTCTACCGCGAGCTGCTGGGCGACGGCCGCGACCTCGGGATGCGCCTCTCCTACGCCGAGCAGCCGCGGCCGGGCGGCCTGGCGCAGGCGTTCCTCATCGGGCGCGACTTCGTCGGCACGGACGCCGTGACGCTCGTCCTCGGGGACAACATCTTCTACGGCCAGGGGCTTGGGACGGCGCTGCGCGCGGCGGCCGCCGCGAACCGGGGCGCCACCGTCTTCGGCTACCACGTGCGCGACCCCGAGCGCTACGGCGTGGCCGAGGTCGACCCCTCCGGCAAGGTGCTCAGCCTGGAGGAGAAGCCGCGGCAGCCCAGGTCGAACTGGGCCGTGACGGGGCTCTACATCTACGACAACCGCGTGCTCGACATCGCGGCGCGGCTGAAGCCGTCCCCCCGCGGCGAGCTGGAGATCACCGACGTCAACAAGGCGTACCTGGAGCTGGGGGCGCTGCACCTCATCCAGCTCGGCCGCGGCACCGCCTGGCTCGACACCGGGACGCACCAGTCGCTCCTCGACGCGGGGAACTTCATCGCCACCATCGAGACCCGCCAGGGCCTCAAGGTCTCCTGCCTGGAGGAGGTGGCGTGGCGGGTGGGCTTCATCACGCGCCCCCAACTGGCGGCGCTGGCCGAGCGGGCGCCCCCCAGCCTGCGCGAGTACCTGTCAGGCATCCTGCGCGCCGAGCCGGCTCCATAGCCCAGCCAGGCGCTGTGGAGTGTGGATGCGGCGGCGCCGGTGCCGCGGTAGGCTAAGCCGGCGGCTACTCCACCGTCACGGACTTCACCAGGTTCCTGGGCCGGTCGATGGGGCGCCCGAGCGCCGCCGCCGCGTGGTAGGCCAGCAGTTGCCCCGCCAGGCTGAACGAGAGCGCGGCGAGGCTCTGCTCCGTCGCGGGGACCTGGAGCACGGAGTCCATGGCGCCCACCAACTCGTCGGGGACGGACTGCGCAATGACGTGGCAGGGGGCGCCGCGGGCCTGCACCTCGACGACGCTGGACCAGAGGGGGCCCTTGGCGGAGCCGCTGGACTCGAAGAAGAGGCAGGGGGTGCGCTCGTCGAGGAGGGCGAAGGGGCCGTGCTTGAGGTCGGCGGCGCCGAACCCCTCGGCGTGGCGGTAGGTGATCTCCTTGAACTTGAGCGCGGCCTCCAGGGCGGTGGCGACGTGGACGCCGCGGCCGAGGAAGAAGAGGCTGGGGCCGGCGTTGCCGTCGGTGAGGCGGCGGGCGAGCGCCTTGAGGTCGCCGTCGCGGCCCAGCACGCCCTCGAGGGTGCGGGGGAGGCGGTCGAGCTCCCGGGCAATCTCCAGCAGGCGGTGCTGCGGGAGCTGGCGGGTCCGCAGGGCGAGCGCCAGGGCGAGCATGGCGAGGGTGGCGGCCTGGCCGAGGAGGGTCTTGGTGGCGGCGACGCCCACCTCGGGGCCGACGCGCAGCAGCAGGGTGTCGTCGGCCATGCGCTGGAGGGAGCTGCCCTGCACGTTGGTGATGGCAAGCACCGGCAGCCCCGCGCCCTGGATGTGGCGCATCGCCTCCAGGGTGTCGTAGGTCTCGCCGCTCTGGCTGACGCCGACGTAGAGGGTGCCCTCGGTGTCGAGGATGGGGCGGTCCCTGACCTCGCTGGCGGGGACGGCCTCGGCGGGGATGCCGGCCCACGCCTCGATGAAGTGGCGGCCCATCAGCGCCGCGTGCAGGCTGGTGCCGCAGCCGACGAGCCGGACGCGCCGCACGCGCGCGAGCAGCCCGGGCGCGAGGTCGAGGTCGATGCGCAGCGGGTCGAGGTGGATGCGGCCGGCGAGGCACTGGTTGAGCGCGGTGGGGGCCTCGAAGATCTCCTTGAGCATGTGGTGCGGGTAGCCAGCCTTCTCGGCCTGCTTCACGCTCCAGTCGATGGTGGCGACCGGGGGCGATTTGGGGGTGCCGTCGGCGGCGAAGATGCGCACGCCCGAGGCGTCCGCGACGCCGTGGTCGCCGTCGTCGAGGTAGAGGACGCGCTGGGTCTGCGCCAGGACGGCGGTGGCGTCGCTGGCGAGCAGGATGGCGCCGTCGTCGCACAGGCCGACCAGCAGCGGGGCGCGCTGGCGGGCGAAGCAGAGCGCCTGCGCCTCGCTGTCGAGGAAGACCATGGCCCACGAGCCGTCGAGGCCGGCGAGCAGCGCCTGGAGCGCCTCCAGCGGGGGCTTGTGGCGGCGCTGGCGCTCGTAGAGGTGGACCAGCAACTCGGTGTCGGTCTCGCTCTGCAAGGTGTGCCCCTCGGCGAGGAGGCGGCCGCGCAGGGCGTGGAAGCCGGCGATGGTGCCGTTGTGGACGACCGCGTAGCGCCCCGTGCCGTCGAGGTGCGGGTGGGCGTTGGCCTTGGTGACGCCGCCGTGGGTGGCCCAGCGGGTGTGGCCGATGGCGAGCGTCTCGGCCTTCGAGGGGACGGGCGGGAGGTCGACGACGCGGCCCACGTCCTTGACGACGTGGACGCCGCCGTCGTGCCAGGCGATGCCGGCGGAGTCGTAGCCGCGGTGCTCAAGGCGCACCAGGCTGTCGCGCACGATGCCGGCCGCGCCCTTCCTGCCGAGGACGCCGACGATGCCGCACACGTCAGGCACTCTCCGGGACTTTCCTGGCGCTGCACAGGAGAAAAGTCTCTGTGAAATCCCTGTTCGGCCAGGAAAACCCCAACGCCATCTGTGGAATCTGTGTTCTGCCGGGCAGTGCCATCAGACGGCCACCCCGCCGTCGGGGACGTCCTGGACGCTGCGCCCGGCCGCCACGCGTGCGCCGCGGCCGATGCGGCCCCCAGCCCCGACGGCGGCCCCCGACTCGACGCGGGCGTCGGAGCCGACGATGAGCCCCAGCCCGCCCTCGAGGCGGACGCCGGAGCCGACGGTGGCGCCGTTGTCGAGGATGGCGTTCTCGAGGCGGCTGTGGCTGCCGATGGCCACGTTGCTGCCGACGGCGCACTTGGACAGCAGGGTGAAGGGCTCGACGCGGACGTGGTTGCGCACGGCGGTGCCGGGCAGCAGGACCGCATGCGGGCCAATCTCGCAGTTGGCGCCGATGTGGACCGGCCCCTGCAGCACGCTGCCCGCGCGCACCACGCTGCCGGGCCCCAGCACGACCGGGCCGGCCACCTGCGCGCCGGGCTCGATGGTGCCCTCGCGGCGGTCGCTGATGGCGGCCATGAGGCGGCCGTGCAGCTCCAGCAGGTCCTGCGGCTCCACGACGTCGATGTACTCGCCGGGGTGGGCGGGGACGGCGGCCCAGGGGCCGTGCGCGTGCAGGTCGGCACGGATGGCGTCGCGCAGGCTGTAGTCGATGTCCCGCAGCGCGCCGAAGAGGCGGCGGTGGAGCAGATAGGCGCCGCCGCTGGCGACGCTGGCCTCCCCCGGGCGCTCCAGCATGTCGACGACCTGGCCCTGGCGCAGCACGGGGGTGCCGTGGCGGGCGGAGCGCAGGTCCGGCACCTGCACCAGGGCCGAGGCCTTCTGGGCGGTGAGGCGGCGCAGCAGCTCGGGGTGGTACCACGCGTCGGCGGGCAGCAGCAGCACCCAGTCCTTGCGCACCAGCGCCGCCGCCTGCATGAGGGCGTGGACGGGGCCGAGCTGGCGCTCCTGCTGGACATACGTGACCCGGACGCCGAACGCGGTGCCGTCGCCTACGTAGGCGCGCACCCGGTCGTGGCCGTGCCCGACCACCAGGAGGACCTCCTTGACGCCGAGGGCAGCGAGGTTCTCCAGCAGGTGGTGGACCATGGGCCGGCCGGCCACGTTGAGCATGCTCTTGGGGCGGTCGTGCGTGAGGGGGCGCAGCCGCATGCCGCGCCCCGCGGCAAGGATGACGACCTGCATCGGCCTGTTGCCACCGGCAGGCGGGTCTTGAAGCTGCTCCTTCCTGGGGATTGCAGGGATTCCTTGGCAAATTTCAGTGGGTGGCCTGCTTGCGTCCGGCGGACAGCGTCCGCTCCCCAGCTAGGCCATCGCTGGAATCGACACCCGCTCACTGGAATCTAGGATTTCCTGGAGCGGCGGGCCGCCGCGCAGCCGAGCAGGAGCGCCGCGAACGCGATGCCCGCGCCGGGGCCCTTCTTGCTCTCGCTGCTGGTGGCGGCGGTGGGCGGCGGCGCCTGGATCTGGGTGGTGAGCGTGAAGTCGTTGTTGCTCTCCGCCGACTCCTTCGCCGTGTTGGTCCAGTCCGCGCTCGCCTTGATGACGTGCTGGCCCGGAGCGAGGGCGCCGGTGTGGGTCACGACCTGCTGCTGCCCGGCGCCGAGGGCGTCGACCTTGATGTCCTCCAGGAACGTGCCGTCGAGCAGGATGCGCACCGTGCCGGCGGGGGCGGCGTCGGTGCCGAGGTTCTTGACCGTCACCGTGATGGTGACCGGCGTGGCGGTGACAGAGGCCACCGTGAGGTCGGAGCGCGGCGGCACCTTGGGGCCGAACATGTAGGTCGTGCCGTCGGTGGCGGAGATGAGGACGCGGACGCCGTCGATGGCGGGCGAGGTCTGGATGGACGCCTTGGTCGCGAAGGACTTGAGGACGCTGCCGTTCGCGGCCGAGAGCCAGTAGATGCGGGTGTCCTCCGAGCCGACGACGACGATGCCGTTGGCGACGGCGGGGCTGGAGGTGACCGGCTTGAGGGCGTTGCCGGTGCTGGACTGCTCCCACGCCAGCGCGCCGTTGGAGGCGTCGAGGCCGTAGACGTGGCCGTTGTTGGCGCCGACGTAGACGCGGTTGCCGGAGTTGGCGGGGCTGGACTGCACCTTGCTGACCTGCTTCTCGCCGGTGGTGGCGTCCACGATGCTGGGCACCTCGTACGTCCACGACGGGGTGTTGTCGCTGCCGTAGGAGTTCGGGCTGCCGGGCCCGCACGGGCCGGACGACAGGCTGGGGGAGGGGTCGAAGCTGTAGACCTTGCCGTCGTAGGAGCCGACGACGACGCGGTGGGTGTTGGCGTCCACGATGTCGATGGAGGGGGCCCCGAGCACGACGTCGCCGGTCTTGTGGTACCAGATGAGGCCGGTGGTGCCGTCGCCGCGGCCCTCCTCGTCCACCGCGATGACGTAGAAGTTCATCGAGCCGAAGAACACCTTGCCGTCGAACACGGCGGGGGCGCCGCGGATGGGCTTGGGCGTGAGGGGCAGCGTGCAGACCGGGGGGACGCTGGCCGCGGGCGGCGCGAAGAGCGTGTGGCCCTGGCCGAGCGAGAAGGTCCACAGCAGCGTGAGGCTGCCGGCGAGGTAGGCCTTCATCTCACCCGCCTCGTTGCCGATGAAGACCTTGCCCTCGTGCTCGCGGATGGAGCCGAGGGTGGACCCGACGGCGCTGGCGGCGGAGGTCTCGACGCGGCCGTCGCGCAGGTTGAGCGCCTTGAGGTTGCCGCCGGTGTCGACGACGTAGACGCGCTCGCCGGCGATGGCGGGGGTGCCCTCGACGGGGCCGGGCATGCGGTAGCTCCACAGCTCGCGGCCGGACTCGACGTCGAGGGCGCGCACCAGGCCCGCGTTCGCCGGGATGCCGGCGGGGGGCGCGGGGGAGCCCAGGTCGGCGGTGATGAGGATGCCGTCCTTGATGACGGGGCTGGCGTGGACCTGCGCGTTGGCGAGGGTCTTGTTGTTCCACCAGACGTCCTCGTAGAGGGAGTAGGTGGAGTTGGGGATGAAGCCGGAGCCGCGGGCGTCGGCGTGGAAGGAGGCCCAGTCGGCGGTCGCGGCGGGCGCGAGGAGCGGGGCGAGCAGCAGGAGGGCGGCCAGCGGGCGGAGCACGACCCGGATGCGGATGCTCTCTAGATAAGGGGCCCGGGACGCGTCGCCTGCTACGGGAGGGGCACGGCCGCGGCCGCCGCGCAGGCGGGGACGTTGAGGAAGACGTGGCTGCCCAGGACGGCGCCGCTGCCGAGGTCCACCAGCGTTAGCTCCACAGCGGGCACCGGCTCGAAGGTGCAGACGCGCAGGGTGTCGCCGGCCTCCAGGGTGCCGGTGCCGACCGCGACGCCGTTGCCGAGCAGGAGGACGCCCTCCTCGGCGGGGCCGTTGATGGCGAGGCGGCCCGGCACGGAGAGGTAGGCGATGAGCTGCGAGCGCTCCACCGGGTCGGCGCGGATGACCTGGAGCCCCTCCTGGCCCTGCGGGACGGCGGTGATGTGGGGCGGGGCGGCGCTGTGCGTGCCCAGGTTGGCCACCGCGGCGAAGAGCAGAGCGGTCAGCAGGACGGCGATGCCGACGAGGGTGTAGGTCGCGGCGAGGGCGCCGGCCCGGCTGCGGCCCAGCAGCCCCTTGCGCCGCTCCAGGGGTCCCCGCTCGGCCTCCTGCCGCCGCCGGCGCTCGCGCTCGAGCTCCTCCTGGAGAAGCTCCTCCGAGGGGGCGGTGCTGGGGGCATCGAAGAGGTCGGGCATGGGGCGCTCAGGGGCAGGTGGCGAGGCTGGCGAAGGTGTCGCTGGCGACGAGCTTGTTGGTGACGGGGTCCTGCAGGAGGACGTGCACGCCGGTGGCGGCCGCGTCGGCGCAGAAGTAGAGCGTGTCGCCGGCCTCCACGCTGCCCGTCACGCCGAGGGGGACGAGGGTGTTGGCCGGCAGCGCCGTGGTGGTGGAGCTGGCCAGGGCGTTGTAGCCGAAGTGGCCCGGCACCGACAGCTCGATGCGCAGGCGGCCGAGCGGGATGAGCGGCTCGGCGCGCACCACCACGAGGCGGTCGCTGCCCTCGTCCTGGCTGGGCACCACGACGGGGGCGGGCTGGCTGGAGCTTCCCCCGAAGCTGCTGGCGAGGACGACCACGCTGGCGGTGAGGACGACGGTGATGGCGACGAGGAGGAGGCTGCCGATGATGGGGGAGACCGCCTCTGTGGGAGCGGTTGGCATGTGGTTTCCTCTCCCTGGACCCAGATAAGGGGCGAGGGTCAAGTTTATCTACATGGATGGGGCGCCGCCGGGCCGCCTCCCCTAGAAGTTGAAGG
>JAIVGU010000302.1 GCA_020201445.1 Halobacteriales archaeon | reverse complement strand
GACGGACATCATCAATCTTCCCAGAATTGGGGAACATATGCAGGATGCCGGTGGCGCCCTTGATGTAGGACCGGATGTCGGTTGACCCTGCGGGGATTCCCCTGAGGGCCAACTCGAAGTCCAGTTTCGTGCCATACCCGATGCAGGACGAGTCCGTGACGCACGCACCGTCGGACCAGAGCTTCATTTCCTGAATGGTTTGGCTTGTTTGCTTGATGTCCAAGACCACGTCAGTCAGTGTCTCCCAGCCGAGCACGTAGTTGAATGTGGTGGGCAGGTCGACGGTAAACTTGGCGGCATCGCACCCGCTGCCGAGGTTGATGTAGTCAACCATGTTGCGTGACCCAGAAACACGGTTGTAGTCGACATCGAACTTCATCCCTTGGCATGCACGGTCGGCGGCTGCCTCAAGGCGACGCAGGTTTTGGAACTGCATGTGCCAGTTGATGTTGCCGTCATTGAGGAACTGGAAACCGTCTGCGTCACCGAAGCTGCGCCGTTGCTCACCATCAGTGCTGCCGATGAACGCATCGAGCTTCCCGATAGGTGAGCCAGCTTGGATGCGGGCCTTGTGCCACTGCTCATAGTAACGAGCTGCGACCCGGACATCCAGGTTGATGGCACCACTGGCCTCTAAGGAAGGGCTCTCAAGCGTCAGGGTCGGCAGTTCTCCCAAGGGACCGCTACGCGCATGCATGTCCAAGTGCAAATCACGCGCCACATTCGCGCCGCCGAGTGTGTACCATTTTGCGGTGTCACGGAACTGCATGCAGGTCGGGAACGTGACCTTCTCGCTCAGGATTGACATGCGGTCGCTTGAGCCATGACGGACCCCGTCACTGTTGGTGAAGTGGAACGCGACGGTGCCAGCGTTTTGGTTCTCCAGAGCAGCAGCGGCATCAAGGAAACCGTTGCTGGTCTCGACGTAGTATGTGGAGCGTTGGCGGTTGGCGCCGAACGAGTAGTCAGCGTTGCAGTTGTTGGTGTCCCAGTGGGTGTCGGTCGTGGTTGGCAGCTGCACGCCGACGTGCGCCGTGGCCCCTTGGCAGCGGGCATCCACGGCTTGCTGGCCCGGCCGCATGTTGGGCACATTGCCGCCGTCACCGATGAAGACCTGCACGGGCCCGGTTGAGCCGGTGCCTTGCGTCGAGACTTGACCCTTGAAGGCAGATGTCGTGTCGCAGGTGCCGCGGGTCACGCTGGCTACCAACTTGCTTGTCAGTCCCTGCACATCCATCTTCAACAGAGTGCCCAGGTCGGTGGTCTGGAACCCGATGCCGCCCTGGTTGCCGCTGGCGGTGATCGTGATGCGCGCTGGCTCCGCTCCGGTGGCCACCAGGTTCGTGGTTCCACTTGCACCTGCGATGTAGGAGCTGAGCAGTTGGCCGGTGTCGGAAGCAACATGCGTCAAGTCCAATTGGCCGGTGGTGCCGCCAGTGGAGATGTATTGGACCTGCACCGGGCGGGGATTGCTGGCTCCAGTGTTGTTGCTCTGGTACACCGTGAAGCCCACCGCAGCAGCGGCGTTTGTGATCTTGGCGGTCACATCCTCGCGGGTGCCGCTCAGGACCACCAAGGTCTTGCCGGGGAGTGCTTGGCCGCGGGTCAAGGTCATGCCTGCCGGCGTCTGGCCAGTCGCATTCGGCAACATCCACGTGAAGGATTGGAAGCTTGCCGCGTTGACTTCAGCGTAGGGACCCTTGCCCATCAATTCCACGGCTGCGTAATCCGATTCCGCGGACACGCGATTGACCGTCTGGCCAGCATCCGGCACCAGCAACACCTTCGCCCGCCCAGCCGTGCCAGAATCCAGTGTGGACATGCTGCCACTCCACGTCTTGAGGCCGTTGCCATCGATGGCGAACCTGCTGGGACCGTTGGTCAGGGTGGCCTCCACGTAGCCTTGGTTCCACCGCGACTGCACTGCGATGGAGGCAGGGCTACCGTTCCATTCCAGCGCACGGTTGGCCTTCGGAGCCACCGTCAACGCTCCGGGAGCAGACACTTGGGTGACGAGGCTTCCCCCGTTAGTTTCCTGGTGCTGCACCTTGAGCGTCTTGCTGAAATCCATGGTGGTCGTGAGCTTCCACTGTGCGGGGTCCCGCTGCAATTTTGCATCCAAAACCGCAGGCAAACCATTTGGCAGGTCGATGCGGGTCTGGTGGTGCGCCTGGACACCCTGCAGAACCGCAGGCCGCGCCGATGATGCGGCTTGGTCGATGTGGAACTGCAGCGTGGATCCGGCGGCTTGTGTCGCGTCCGGGACGTTCCAGGTCGCGGACTTCAATCCGCTCAGGCCGAGGCGCAGCAAGCCGCTCCCGGCGCCGCCGGCGTCGACCATGACACTGTCCGTGCCAGTCGGGATGCTGGGCAATCCGCCGCCGGGGGCCCACGCCAACGTGATGGTGCCCACGCTGGAGCCGGGTGCCGAGACGCTGCCAACGCTTAGGCCGGCTCCGAACACGCCATCAAGTTGCCCTGGCACACCCGTTGCACGCAGGCCGTAGGCGCTGCCGTGGAACAGGCCGCTGCTTTGCAGGCTGGTAGCGGGCGAGGAACCAGTGTAGTGGAACTCGCTCGCTTTCGTGGTGATGCTCCACGTGGATGGGCTTCCCACGACGTCGACTTGGGCATAGTCTTGGCTGAGGATGGCGCCGAGGTGGGCCGTCGAGCCAGCGAGGCCGGTGACGTAGAAGCGCGCCCCGTCGCTGGTGGGGTCAGGCCACTCGATGCGCGCCAACCCTGCTCCGAGTGCCGAGGCGGTGGCCGTGAGCTGCAGCGAAGGGGTGTTCATGCGCACGGAGATGGGGCTGCCGCCGGTGGTGTCGATACGCGCAAAGGGCGCCCCAGGGAAGGTAGCGCTTCCTTCGGCGAGCTTGACGCCGGGCAGGTTCAACTGGAACGGCTTGCCCGACACGGAGGCGTCCAGGAAGAAGCCGGGCTGCGCAAGCGCCTGCATGGCGCCGGTGCCGCCTTGGTCCATCGACGCCCACAACCGACCTACAGGCGAGGGGGCAGTGGCAAGGAACGATTGGAAACCAGCGCCCTGCGCGAAGGAAACTGTCCCAGAAGGTGCCTGGTCCATGCCGAACAGGAGACGCGGCGACGAATCGGAGGCCGGCGTCACCTGCAGGCGCAACTGACCGAGGCTTGCCGTGTTGGCGAGCTGGAAGCCGCGCAGCGCCGAATCCCAGGTCACGGTCATGGCGGGGCCGAGGTCGCTGGCCTGGACTTGGAGCTTGGTGGCAGGCTCCGCGTAATCCACAGCAAACGGCACGACCGTGGCTGGGCCGCTAGCTTGCAGGCTGCGAGCCGGGTCTAGCGTGAAGCTGGACAGGCTGGTCAGGTGCAGGCCGAAGC
>JAIVGU010000124.1 GCA_020201445.1 Halobacteriales archaeon | reverse complement strand
CTACAACACCCTGCTCAAGGTCAGCGAGATCGTCGAGCTGCATCCGCTGTTCGGGGAGTACGACCTCATCGCCAAGCTCGAGGCCGCCGACTTCGACACCCTCGGCCACGTCATCGTCAACAAGATCCGCTCCATCGAGGGCGTCGTCGACACCAAGACGCTGACCGGCACCAAGTTCTGAGCCGGCCTCCGCCTCGCCGCGGCCTTTCCTGCGCCGCCGGCCATCGTCGTTCCATCCATGCGTCTGCCTGAGGGCTCTCCCCACCCGTCGCCAAGGCGCCCAGCCAGCCCATCCGCTGCTGCTGGGCGGTTGTCTCTGACTAAAATTCTCCCTTTCTGAAAAAGAGAGCCAAAGAATTCTTCCTAAATGAAAAACATCGTCGTCCTTCGTCGTTTTCCGCAAACCCTGACGGCCTCTCTTCGCCACCCCTCCCCTGCGGTCCCCTGCCCCTCCCACGGGGCAAGTGACCTCGATGACCCCGACCCTGCTTGCCGGGGCGCTCCTGCTCTGCCTCCTCCTGGCGGCCCCCGCCGTCGCCGCCGACCCCGTCCAGGTCGACGCCGCCTCCCCCACCGACCTCGCCACCTCCTGTGTCGGCTACGACCCCGACGAGTACCCCTACGTCTACATCGACACCGACTGCATATCCACTTAGGCCAGAGGCTTCTTTTCCAGCAGGGGTCCTGTGGGCGCCCGACGTTGGACCTCCGGCCCACCCTTCCTGCCCTCGCCATCCTTGCGTGCGTGGCCCTCCCGAGCGCAGCCGCCGCCGGGTCCGGCTTCACCGCCACGGCGGTCACGGGGATGGGCAGCTTCACCCTGCAGCTCGACCGGGCCACCTGGGCCGCCTCCCCACCGCCGGGCCCCGGCTGGCACCTGGAGGCCGCCGGCATCCACGTCAGCCTCGTCGATGACAAGCGCACCAACCGGGTCCCGCTTCCCAACCCGCTGAACCCCTCGACCGAGCTCTACTCCCAGGCGAACCACACGAAAGTGGACCAGGACTTCACCTCGGCGACCCTGGACATCGTGGGCGGCCAGGGTGACGCCATCGTCCTGGGCCTGGGTGGCGGCCTGCCCGTCCCGCTGCGCTCCTACGGCGGCCTCTCCATCGTGCCCATGGAGGCGGCGGTCATCGAGCGCTCGCACGCCACCTCCAACCCCTCCTCCCGCCACTATTACGAGTACCCGCACGGCTCGGGGCCCGCCGTGACGCTCGGCCTGACGGACCTCCCGGCGGGCAATGGCACCCGCCTCTACGCCTGGGGCGCCAACCTCACCCTCCGCGACGCCTCGGGGGCGACCCAGGTGATCCGCACGGGCTCCTGGGCGGACGGCCCCGCGGCGTCCGGCGACGTCCACGCCGCCTACGCCCTCATCGACCTGGAGGGCGTCAAGGCCCCCCTGCGGGTGCAGCAGGCGACCGCCTACGCGACGGGCCTCGCGCTGGCGGGGGAGGGGCCGCTCGTCTTCCACGCCGCCCGCGGCAGCCTCAGCGACCGCGCGGGCACCCTCCACCTCGACGGCGATGCCACGGTGCCGGGCGGCGAGTTCCGGCTCTCCCTCGACGGCGACGGCCTGCTCGCCACCACGACCCAGGCCCTGCAGGCGTTCACCGGCGCGGTCACCTGGCAGCCCCGCCCCTTCCCGTGGCTCCCCGCCTCCCTCGCCGCCGCGGGGGTGGCGGTGGCCCTCTACGCCCTCCCCACCGTGCGCGGCGTGCTCCTGCTGCGCAACGGCCCCCGCGCGGCGCGCCACCTGCGCAGCGAGGCGTACGCGCACTGGGCCAGCCGGGCGCAACTGCACGACCGGCTCCGGCTCGCCGTCTGGCTGGAGGGGCGGGCCGTCCACAACGCCCCCACCGTCGGGGAGTTCCGCACCGAGCGCGCCATCCTGCTGCGCCAGGCGGGACGGCTCGACGACGCCCTCGAGGAGCACCGCCGCGCCCACGACCTGCTGGCGGTGGGCCCCGACGGCGGCTACCTCGCCCTCAACGCCTTCCAGGCCGCCCTCGCCGGGGCGGAGGCGGGCCGCGACTCCGAGGCGCTGCGCTGGCTGCAGGCCGCCATCGAGGCCGACCGCGGACTGGTCACCGAGGCGCGCTCGCACCCCACCCTGCTGCGCCTGCGCTCCCACCCGGACTACGGGGCGGTGACGGCGTGAGCGGCGAGCCCGACCTGGCGATCCCCGGCGAGCGCCCCTCCCTGCACGGCCTCGCCGGCCGGCCCCGCCACCTCGGCGTCTCCGACACCCTCACCCGCTCGCAGCTCGCGGCCTACAACGTCGTGGCGGCCCAGCCCGGCTGCACCCAGGCCCAGGTCGCCCTCGCCCTGCGCGTCACCCACCAGACCGCCAGCTTCCACCTCCTGGCCCTCGCCCGCCTCGGCCTCATCGCGCAGGTGCGCGACGGCCGCATCCTGCGCCACTTCCCCGGCCCCACCATGCCGCGCGCCGGCGTCTACCTGGAGGCGCTGCTGCGCGACCCCCGCAAGGCGCGGCTGCTGCGCTTCCTGGCCCGGCACCCCGTCGAGCGCCTCACCGTCAACGAGCTGGCCAAGCGCGCCGGCGTGGTCTTCGGCTTCGCCAAGCGCACCCTCTGGCAGCTCCACCACGTCGGCCTCGTCACCCTGGAGCGCCGCAACTACCAGTACCTCATCCGGGTCTCCGACGAACTGCGCGGCCTCGTCCAGGCGCAGGACGGGGGGCAGCCCTAGCTGGACGCCGCGTTCATGAACGGGCGGCCGCTGGAGGCCGCGTGGCCGTCGCCTCCATCTTCGTCTCGACGCTCCTGCTGAGCTTCGCCGTGACCCTGCTGCTTGCCGGCCTCTTCGGCGCCTACTTCGGCAAGGGCCGCAGCCGCACCCTCGGCTTCGCGCTGACCCTGGTGGCCGTCCTCCTCATCGCCCTCTTCTGCGCCCTCACCTGGAACCTGGTGAGCGGCATCCACCCCGTCTTCGACCCCTACACGGTGGGCAAGTCGATGGCCGCCGTCGCGGCCGCCACGCTCGGGTTCTTCGTGGCTGCTGGGGTCTTCGTGTTGGCGGTCATGCGGAGCTAGCCCCTCTGACCAATCTGACCAAACCACGGATTGCACGGAGTCAAGCTGCATCCGCGGAGTCTGCGTCTTCCGCGGTTCGTGGAGGCGAAGCTGCCCGACTCGACCGCGAAAGGCGCGAAGACCAGGAAATTTTCCTATCGGTTCGCGGGCTTCGCGGTTGGGGGTCCGTGAAAATCCGTGGAATCCGTGGTTTGGTCGGGACGTGACGCAGGCTTAACACGGAGCCAAAGCTGGCGCGCCTGTGCCCGTGCTCGGTGTCGAGGGAACCGCCCACACGCTGGGCGTCGGCATCGTCGAGGAG
>JAIVGU010000123.1 GCA_020201445.1 Halobacteriales archaeon | reverse complement strand
CTGCACGACCGCTTCCACTCCTACCTCGTGACCGCCGTGGAGCGCATCTGGAAGCGGCCCGACCCCGTGCGCATCCAGACCGAAGGGGGCGTCCCCTCCGCCTCCGGCACCGGCTCCAGCGCGGCGCTCACCGTCGCCACCGTGGCCGCCCTCCGCCAGCTCCAGGGCATGACCGACCTGCCCGGCCTCGCGCAGGACGCTTTCACCGTCGAGCGCAACACCCAGGGCGGTGGCTCCCCCACCGACACCAGCACCGCCACCGCCGGCGGCGGCATCGCCATCGCGGCCGCCTCCGACCCGCCCAAGGTCGGCGAGAGGCTGTGGGACATCGCCTGGAACGAGCCGGGCAAGGAGCGCGCCTGGAGCGTGGAGCGCATCGACCTGCCCGAGATGACCGTCGTGGTGGGCAACTCCGGCGTCAAGGGCCGCACCGACGAGCAGGTGGCCAAGGTCGCCAACGCCGCCAAGAAGAACGCCATGGTGCGCGACCGCCTGACGGAGATCGGCGCCCTCACCCGCGAGGCGGTCCCCCTCCTGCGGCGCCGCGACTGGTCCGGCGTCGGCGCCCTCATGGACAAGGCGCACAGCGCGCTGCACACGTTGGGCGTCAACCACCCCGCCGTCGAGAGCCTTGTGCAGGCCGCCCGCGCGGTCCCCGGCACTCTCGGCGCCAAGATCACCGGGGCCGGCGGTGGCGGCAGCATGTTCGCGCTCACCGACCGCCCGCAGGCCGTCGCCGATGCCATCCGGGCCAGCGGCGGCACGGCCTACATCGTGCGGCTCGGCGGGCCCGGCGTCCAGTTCGAGTCCCCGCCCCCGATGCCGACTGAGGCCGAGGGCGCGACTCCGGCTTAGGCGAGCAGAGATTCCGCGGTTTTCGGCGATTCTTTGTCCAACCGCGAAGGGGAGGAGGATTGTTTTTCTTCGGCTTCGCGGCTTTCCCGGTCTGGTGGCCCAGCCCCGCCGAACCATGGAGGCTACGGAACCCACGGAACAGGCTTGTCTCCGTGGACTGCGCGACTTCCGCGGTTCGCGAGGGAGTCTCCTCGCCTTGGAATCCCTGCTCGCAGGGGGGCGGCTGGCCGAAGCATCCCAGCACGTTCAAGCCACGGCCTCGGGTGGCGCCTGCGTGGACGCGATCCTGCTGGCGGCGGGGAAGGGCACGCGCATGGCGCCCCTGACGCCGGACCTGGCCAAGCCGCTGCTGGAGGTGGCGGGCCGCAGCCTGCTGCACCGCATGCTCGACGGGCTGGCCGACGCGGGCGTCGCGCGCGCCGTCGTCGTCATGCACCACAACGCCGCGCAGGTCGAGGCCGCAGCGAAGGCGTGGCGCGGTGGGAGCCCGATGAAGGTCGTGTGCGTCGCGCAGGGCACGCCGAGGGGGACCGGGCACGCCGTCGCCGCGGGCGCCGCGAAGGTGGGCGGCGACGCGCTCGTCGTGATGGGCGACTGCCTCGTCGACCCCGCCACGCTGCGCGCGCTCGCCAAGGCCAGAGGCTTCGCGCTCGCCGCGAGCAAGGTGGCGGACCCGACGCGCTACGGCGCGCTCAAGGTCGAGGGCCGCAAGCTCAAGGCGCTGGCAGAGAAGAGCCCCAGGCCGCCGTCGGACCTCGTCAACACCGGCCTCTACCGCGTCCCCGCCGAGGCGCTGGAGCGGGCGGCCGCGCTCAAGCCGTCGCCGCGCGGGGAGTTGGAGTTCACGGACGTCGTCAACGCCTGGGCCAAGAAGGGCAACGCCGCGTGGCTCCCGGCGAAGGGCTGGCTCGACGTGGGCGCACCGTGGGACCTGCTCACGGCGCAGGAGGCGGCCCTGCCCGGCGACCTCGCGTTCCGCCTCGACGGCGCGGCGGTGGGCGGCCCCGGCACCGTCGAGGAGGGCGTGCAGGTGCGTGGCCGGCTCTACGTGGAGAAAGGCGCGACCGTGAAGTCAGGCACCTACGTCGAGGGCGACGTCTGGGTCGGCCCGGGCGCGCGCGTCGGCCCCCACGCCTACCTGCGCGGCCCGCTGCACGTCGGCGCGCGCTGCCACGTCGGCGCCGCGACCGAGCTCAAGGCGTCGATTCTCATGGAGGGCGCCAACGCGCCGCACCTCAACTACGTGGGCGACTCCATCCTGGGCCCCAGCGTCAACCTCGGCGCCGGGACAAAGGTGGCGAACCTCAAGGTCACGCCCGGCACGGTCAAGGCGACCGGACCCGGCGGCAAGCTGGACACGGGCCGCGTCAAGTTCGGCGTCTGCTTGGGCCCGAACGCCAAGACCGGCATCAACACCAGCCTGAACCCCGGGACGTTGGTCGGCGCGGGGGCGCTCATCGGAGCGGGGCAAGTGGTGTCCGGCTGGGTCCCGCCCGGCGCGCGCAAGCTCTGACCACCGAGCAGGGATTCCGAGGATTTCGGGGATTCCCAGCCAACCGCGAAGGACGCGAATGACGGGAAGGACATTTTTCTCCAGCGTTGCGCCCCTTCGGCTCTCGGTCCAAGCCCGCCGCGAACCGCGGAGGCCGCGGAACCCGCGGAAACGACCATCCTTCGTGGACTCCGTGACTTCCGCGGTTCGTGGCGGGCGTCCTTGGAATCCCCGAAATCCCTGCTCCGTCGGCGGAGTTCGGAAGCGAAACCCCAAAGGCAGGGCGCCAGCCTCCCGCCCAGCGTGGCCCCCGCCCCGGTCCTGGTGAAGCTCGGCGGCTCCCTCCTCACGGACAAGGCGCGCGACATGACCCTGCGCGAGGAGGTCGCCAAGCGCGTCGTCGGCGAGGTCGCGCAGGCCCGCCGCCCCGTCGTCCTGCTGCACGGCGCCGGCAGCTTCGGCCACCCGTTCGTCAAGCGGTTCGGCATCGGCGAGCCCCCCTTCGACGCCGCCAAGCGGGTCGGCGTGGCGCAGACCTTCGCCGGGCTCGCCTACCTGGCCGCCGAGGTGCTGGGCCTCGCCGCGGAGGCCGGCCTGCGCACCGTCCCCGTCCCGCTCCACCTCGAGCAGGTCAAGCGCGGCAGCCTCCCCAAGCCGGTGGCGGACACGGTGAAGGACCTGTTGCTCGACGGCTTCACGCCGGTCCTGCACGGCACCCTGGTGCGCGACGACGACCTCGGCTGGCGGGTCCTCTCCGCCGACGAGGCGCTGGCGGGGCTCGCCGCCCGCCTCAAGCCCGCCTCGTGCGTCTTCGCCACCGACGTGGACGGGGTGCACGCCCGCGACCCCAAGCAGTTCCCCGATGCCCCGCTGCTCCCGGTGGTGCGCGCCAACACCCCCCTGGCGGGCCGGGGCGGCGCCGGCGCCGACGCCACCGGCCGCATGGAGGGCAAGCTGGAGCACGCCCGCGCCGCCGCCCGCCACGCCCCCACCCTCCTGGTCAACGGCCTCGCCCCCGGCCGCCT
>JAIVGU010000122.1 GCA_020201445.1 Halobacteriales archaeon | reverse complement strand
ATGCTCACCATGCACCTGGCCAAGGCGTACGCCAAGGTGCCGACGCGGTTCAGCATCGCGTTCGTGGCCTTCGACGGCGAGGAGCGCGGCCTGCAGGGCTCGCGCAACTTCACCGAGGCGCTCGTCGACAACGCCACGCCCTACGGCAACGTCACCGTCCGCGCGATGCTCGACCTCGACATGTTCGGCCTCAACTGGCCCGGCGTCGACTCCCCCATCTACTTCGACGACAACTCGCCGGAGCTGCGCGAGACGGTGAAGGGGCTCGTCGCCCGGCTGCACATGCCGGAGGCGGCCATCCGCTACCAAGGCATCAGCCTGGGCCGCAGCGACTACGACTCGTTCTTCCGCATCCAGGCGCCGACGGGCTTCTTCATCAGCGACTTCGAGCAGTACCAGCTCCCGGCCAACGCCCCCGCGGCGTTCCCGGACCTGCCGGCGCAGCAGGCGCGGCAGGCGTACCCGTTCTGGCACCGCGAGGACACCTACGACACGATGCGGCTGATGGCGGGCTCCGACGCCGACCTCCAGGCCGGCTTCCAGACCGCGGCCGACCTCGCCTCGGGGCTGCTCCACCGCATGGCCATCGACCCGGCGCCGCTGACGGTGCAGGAATAGCCCCCAAACCACCGGATTGCACGGAAGAGATGGAGTCCGTGTCCTCCGTGCAATCCTTGGTTTCGTCGGCGCCGAAACACCCATGAGCGCAGAGGGCACGGAACCCACGGAAACAACGTCCCCCGCGCTTCGCGGCCTCCGCGGTTGCGCCGAACCCGCCAGGGACAACACTCCGTCCGTGCAATCCGTGGTTTTGGATGATTCCTACAGCCTGCGCCGAACCGCCACGGCTGCCGCCATGCCAGCCAGCAGGAGCAGCGCCTCCGGCCCGGGGCTTGCCTTGCTGGTCGTGGAGGAGGACGAGGCCTTGGGCGCGGCCGAGGGTGAGCTGGCTCCCGCGCCGGCCACTGGGGCCTGCGTCGTGGTGCTGGAGGGTGACGTCGCTGCGGGAGCTTGCTCCGGCGGGGGCGTCGGGGAAGGGGAGTCGGTCGGGGTCGTCGTGGGCGCGGGCCCGGCCGGCTGCAGCGACGCCCCCGGCGGCGGGGCGGCGAAGACGTAGTCGCTGCCGAAGCCGGCGTCCGGCGCCGTGTCCCACTGCGTGCTGGCCTCGACGGGCGGCGTCCCGCCGCTCTGCGCCGGCTTGCCCATCGCGATGCAGGCGGCCGCCGTCGGCGGCGGGGCGCACAGCTCGGGCGCGCTGTAGGCCAGCGTGCGATTGAGGCGGTAGGCGCCCGGCGTGGCCCCGGCGGGGAGGTTGACGGCGGTGCTGTTGCGCGCGACCTTGAGGACGACCTCGTGGCCCTCCACGACGCTCGCGCTGGCCTGCCCGGTGATGGTGAGGCCCCCGTCGCCGTCGCGGTAGCCGATGGCGGCCTGCAGCGCCGCGGGGGCGCCGTGCCGGTAGACCGCGTAGGTGCGGTCGTAGCCGTCCAGCGCGGGTGCCGGGGTGCCGTCGGGCGCCAGGACCGCGAACTCCAGCTTGAAGCTCAGCGTCAGCGCGGCGCAGCCGGGGTCGGCGCACTGGCCCGTCGCGGCCTGCAGCGCGGGCAGCTCGGGCACGAGGATGTGGAAGGTGACGTTGA
This sequence comes from Halobacteriales archaeon, assembly GCA_020201445.1. Next base: position 1,732 of record JAIVGU010000122.1, on the reverse strand, counting down.
GCGGGTCGCCGCCGTCGACCCACACGGCCGCGATGTCGAGGGCGTCGCCCGCGTCCGCGTCGTGGGCCTTGTCCTGGATCTCCGGGCTCTCGGGGGAGCCGGCCGTGGCGAGGGGCGCGAGGGCCAGCAGGACGAAGGCCGCCAGGAGGGCAAGGAGCTTCATGGAGGCTCGACCGCTGGGCGGACTACTTAACGAACCTAGCCGCGTCGTTGGACAATCCGGGAAGAACGGGCGCAGGCGGAGCGAGCCGCATCCCACAATCCTGAAGTGGCGGTGGGGCTGGCGCAGCCCATGCGCACCCTCGCTGTCCTCGCCGTCCTCCTGCTGGCCGGCCTGGCTGGCTGCACCCAGACCGCGACCCAGACCACCTCGACGGGGCCCGCCCCCGACCCCGCCGCGTACGCGGTCCCGGCCCGCCCCAAGCTGGACGCCGCGGCGCTGCTGGCCGACCTCAAGGCGTTCGCCGCCGCCTACCCCGAGCGCCGTGAGAACGTCCCCACCCACGAGGGCGCCCGGCAGTGGCTCGCGCAGCAGTTCGCGGCCGCCGGCCTCCAAGTGTGGCGCCAGAACTTCACCACCGGCGGCCTGCCGCAGGCCAACCTCGTCGGCATCAAGTGGGGCCAGGTGCGCGACCAGTGGGTCGTGGCGGGCGCCCACTACGACACGACGCACGACGACTGCCTGGTGGGCCGCTCCCCCGGCGCCGGCGGCATCCCCACCGTGGACAACCCCTGCCTCGGCAACAAGGTGAGCCAGGGCGCCTACGACGACGGCTCCGGCACCGTGATGGCGGTCCACCTCGCGCGGGCGTTCGCCAACGCCTCCACCTACCACACCGTGGCCTTCGTCGCCTACGACGGCGAGGAGCGCGGCCTGGAGGGGGCCACCGCCTTCGTCGCCGCCGTCCAGGAAGGTTCCACCCCCTTCGGCGCCGTCGAGCTGCACGCCGCCCTCGACATCGACATGTTCGGCATCACCTGGCCCGGCACCAACGCCCCGACCCAGATCCTCGACAACTCGCACGCCCTGCACGCCGTCTTCGACGCCGCGCGCAAGGAGATCGGCATGCCCGACGACATGGCCTACTGCGGCGACATCTTCACCCCAGGCTCCAGCGACTTCAGCGTCTACTTCGACGCCAAGGTCCCGACCGTGTTCCTGGGCAGCGACTTCGGCCGCTGGACCCCGCCCAACTCCCCCGCACCGAGCCCCCAGGCGGTCTACCCCAACTGGCACCTGCTCGACACCTACGACACGATGCAGGCCGAGGCGGGCGGCGCAACGCAACTGCTCCAGGGGTTCCAAACCGCCACCCACCTCGCCGCCGCGGTCCTGCACGCCGAGTCGAGCCAGCCGGCCCTCGCCCTCGACGTGCACGCCCCGCCGGGCCTCACCAGCCCGCCCGGCACCCCCTGCAACTAGCCAAGCACCGGCTTTGCACCTGGAATCCCCCCTGGCTGCGAAACCGAGCAGGGATTGCGAGGATTCCGGGGATGTTCCAGGGCACCTCCGTTCCATCCACTCCCCGAAATCCCCGCAATCCCTGCTCAGTCGGATTTGGGGTGCAAAGCCCCAAGCACCGCAACCCTGAAGAGGCGCCCGGGGTCAGCGCCAGCCATGCGCACGACGCTGCTCCTGGGCCTCCTGCTGGTTGCCGGGTTTGCCGGCTGCATCGCCCCCACCGACCCGGGAACCTCCACGACCCCGCTGCCGAACCCGGCGGCCTACATC
>JAIVGU010000193.1 GCA_020201445.1 Halobacteriales archaeon | reverse complement strand
AAGCGGCAGAGGAAGACCGCCCAGGTGCCGCGGCGCTCGAAGTAGGCCTGCGCGACCTTGATGTGGTGCGGCTGGACGAGGACGTACCTGCCGAACCGCTCCACCAGCGGCAGCAACCCGTAGCGGCCCATGCCGTAGCCGACGTAGGAGCCCACCAGCGAGCCGGTGGTGGAGACGAGGAGGACCGAGAGGGTGGTGAAGTGGCCGACGCCACGCGCCGCCAGGACGCCCGCGAAGGGCATCACCGCCTCGCTGGGCACGGGCAGGAACATCGACTCCGCGACCATTAGCAGGAAGAGGCCCCACAGGCCGGCGCTGGTGAGGAGCTGCACCGCGACGTCGAACAGCCCCTGGAGCGCGTCGCCGATGAGGCCCACGGCGCCGCCACCGGGCGCGGCGCTAAAGCCCCGACCATCCCGCAGCGGCCTGGCGCAGCAGCAGGAACGCGAAGGCCAGCAGCAGGTCGGCGCTCGCCACGGCCACCAGCGGCTCCAGCCCCTCCCAGCGGCGCGCGCCGCGGGCCATGCCCTCCGAGAAGGCGACGACCCAGGTGAAGATGGCCGCCAGGAAGCCGAGCATGCCGAGGAGGCCCTGCTCCCCGAGGAAGGCCGTGCCGGCGGTGAGCCACCAGCCGATCTGGACCGGGTTGGCCATGCTCAGGGCGAAGACGGCCAGGAAGGCGGCGCCGGGCCTGGCCGAAGCGGCTTCCGGGCGCGACGGCGGCGGGCGGGAGGTGGCCCACGCGAGGTAGCCCATGAGGACGGCGCCCAGGAGCGCGAGGGCGGGCAGGTAGGGTCCGACGTCCACCAGGAGGGGGAGGCCGAACACCACGGCGACCATGTAGAGCGTGTCCGCGATGGGGGCGGCGACGCCGACCCGGATGGCGGCCGCGGCGCCGCGCTGGCTGGCCTCGCGGGCGATGAGGGCGTTGATGGGGCCGGGCGGGATGGCGAGCGAGAGGCCGAGGGCGAACCCGGCGAGCAACGACGTCGGCCCCATGGGAGCCCCGGTCAGTAGTGGTAGTCGCGGTCCCCTGCATCCTCGAGCTCGACGCCGAGGCCGAGGGCCAGGCGGTTGGAGAAGTTGAAGTACGCCACCACGTGGGCGGCCTGGAGGATCTCCTCGTCGTTGAGGCCCGCCTTCCGCAGCGCGTCGACCTGCTTCTGGGCCAGCTTGCCCGGGGTGCTGGTGAGGACGAGCGCGTAGTCGACGAGCGCCTTCTCGCGGGCGCCCTGGGCGGCCTTGTGGGGCTCCTTGGCGAGGGCGTCCACCCAGGCGGGGTCCTTGGCGTAGCGCAGCAGGGCGTCGCGGTGGTGGGTGGCGCCGTAGGTGTCGCCGTTGGCGGTGGAGACGCAGAGGGCGAGCACCTCCGCCTCCTTGCGGGTCAGGCCGCCCTTGCCGAAGCAGGTGGCCATGTAGAGGTCGAGGTGGGCGCGCATCGCCTTCGGGTCGAGGCTCTGCGCCCGGAGGATGTTGCTGACGCGGCCGCGGTTGCGCTGGATCTCGTCGTAGAGCTCGAACAGCTTCCCCTCGGCCTCGTCCTCATGGATGGTCCGGATGTACGCCACGCGGGCGCCATCGCGGGGCTTCTATAAAGTGACGGGGACCGTGCCAGGGGGCGGGGGGACCGGCTCAGCCGTGGCGGCGGCGCGGCATGAAGGCCATGACGCCGGCGAACACGAGGGCGATGGGGGCGATGATGGACCAGTCGAACTTGAGCCAGCCCTGCTTGTCGGCCAGCCAGAGGACGCCGACGATGACCAGGAAGAGCCCCCACCAGTTGAAGGCGGAGAGGTCGACGGACTGCCGGGCGCCCGCGGGGCGGAGGTCGCCGTTCATGGGGCCTTGGACCCCCCCGCCCCTGGAAAAACGTGCTGGAACGGTCCTGCCGTCGGGTGACGGCGCAACGGGGAAGGGGGCCTTGGCCGTCTCCGTGGCATGGAGCCCCTGCCGACGGCGGCGGTCGCGGATGCCTGCGTCCGGCTCGGGGCGCCCCTGAGGGTGGCGGCACTGCGCCCAACCCTCCCGGGCCGCCGGGTGGCGGGCCCCGCCGTCCCCGCCCGGCACGCGGGCAGCGTGGACGTCTTCTTCGAGGCACTGCGCGGCGCTCCCCCAGGTTCCCTCCTGGTGGTGGACAATAGCGGGCGGCTGGACGAGGGCTGCGTCGGCGACCTGACGGCGCTGGAGGTGCGGGCGAATGGCGGCGCCGGCATGGTGGTGTGGGGCGCGCACCGCGACACGGCGGACCTGGCGCGCATGGGGTTCCCAGTGTGGAGCCTCGGCGCCTGCCCCGCCGGCCCGGTGCGGACGGATGCCCGGGCCCCCGACGCGCTGGAGGCGGCGACGGTGGCGGGCGCGACGGTGCGGTGCGGGGACTGGGTGTACGCGGACGACGACGGCGTCGCGTTCGTCGCCGGGGAGGGGCGTGCCGGGGTGGAGACACTGGCGGCGCAGATTGTCGCGACCGAGCGGCGGCAGGCGGCCCTCGCGGAGACTGGCACCTCCCTGGGGACGCAACTCGACTTCGACGGCTACCTCGCGGCGCGGGCGAAGGCCCCGAGGCTCACCTTCCGGGCGCACCTGCGGCGGCGAGGCGGGGCCATCGAGGAATAGCCGCTTCCGACCAAACAGGGTTTGCACGGAGTTAGGCTGCACTCCGCGGGCTCCGCGTCTTCCGCGGTTCATCGGCGAAACAGCACATCTGACCGCGAAAGGCGCGAAGGCCAGGAAACTTCCTCCGATTTCGTGGGTTTCGCGGTCAGAAGGTCCGCGCAATCCGTGGTTTCGTCTGGGGTCAGCGCCGGCTCTGCCACAGCACGCGCGCCGCGACGGAGTTGTAGGGCGACCACAGCGGCCGCATCCGCTCCATGTGGGCTGCCGCCTTCTCCGGCGCGACGCCGTAGGCCAACCCGGTTGCGATGCGGAGGCCCAGGTCCTCGGGGGCGAAGACGTCGGGGCGTTGGAGGTGGAAGAGGAGAAACATCTTCGCGGTCCAGGTGCCGATGCCCTTGACGGCGGTGAGCTCCGCCATGATGGTCTCGTCCTCCAGGTCGGGGAAGCGGGCGAACTCCACCTCGCCGCGCAGCGTCTTGTCCGCGAGGTCCAGGATGTAGGCGGCCTTCGAGCGCGACAGCCCTGCCCCGCGCAGCTCCTCCTCACTGCGGTTCAGGACCCGGCGGGGCGTCGCCTTGCCGCCCAGCGTCTTGAGGAGCTTGGCGTGGATGCTCCTGCCGGCGGCGAGGCTGACCTGCTGGTGCGTGATGGAGGTGACGAGCGCCGCGAAGCCGTCGTCGCCGGGGATGACCTGCTCCTGGGGAACCGGGTTCCTCTTGCTGAGCCTGTGCATCACCGGGTCGGTCTTCTTCCAGTGGCGCTCCGCCTCGGGCTGCAGCGCGTGGAGGGAGGTCATGCCGGCACGCGCCGCCGGGGGACCAGGAGGGTGATGGCGAAGACGGGAAGGACGTTCAGGAAGGCGGCCAGGGGGGCCATGCGCGGCGACCGAGGCGGGCGGCTTCAAGGTTTGGAGCGCGCCCGACGAAACCGCGGGTGACGCGGATTTTGCGGATCCGCTAAATCCGCGGTTTAGGGGTTCAGGCCGATTTCCAAGCCTCGCTCGGCTTGAATTGCGTCTCGTAGAGTCCCTCGAACAGGGGCGCGAAGCGAAGGCGCTGGTCCTTGCCGGTCGCGGTCTTGGGGATGGCGTCGACGAACCTGACGACCTTGGGCGACTTCTCCCACGGCACGCCTCTGCGCTTGAACCACGCCTGCACGGTGGCCTCGCCGAGCTGCGCCTCGGTGACGCCGGGCCTGCGCTCGATGACGGCGCCAATCTCTTGGCCAAGCTTCTGCGACTTGAAGCCGTAGGCGAGCGCGTTCTCCACGCCGGGAACCTGCCTCAAGAGGGTGTCAATCTCGAAGGTGCTGAACATCTCGCCGCCGCGCTCGATGAGCTCCTTGATGCGGCCGACGATGAAGAAGAAGGGGCGGCCCTTGCCGTCCAAGGCCATGAACCCCTCGTCGCCGGTCTGCAGGACGCCGAACTGGAACGTCTTGGCGTTCGCCTCCTCGTTGTGGAAATACTCCTTCATCAGGTTGCGGCCCGACACCACGATTTCCCCCCAGCAATCGTGCGGGACCGGCTGGCCGAGCTTCCCGGCCGGCTTGGGCTTGCCCGTCTTCGGGTCGAGGATGCCCATCTGGTTGTGGACGATGGGGACGCCGATGCTGGGGAAGCCGTGGAACGCGATGGCGGCTTGGTGCTCCTGGTCCGTCAGCCCCGACGGGAGGAAGCAGGAGTAGCAGGTCGTCTCGCTCATGCCCCAGCCGTGCGCGATGCGGAGGCCGAACTTGGCAGTGAAGCCCTCCGCGACGTCGACGTAAAGCTGCCCCGCGCCGCAGATGACGGTGCGGAAGCGGTCGCGGAGGCCGGGGTACTGCGCCAGGTCCTCGCCGACGTCGGTGAGCGCCTTCAGCATCGCGGGGACGACGGAGGTGGCGCTCACGTTCTCGGCGTAGGCGCGGGACCAGAACAGGGCGGGCTTCCACTTGCGGTTGAGGACGACGGTGGCGCCGCACCAGAGGGCCGTCAGGCAGGTCGTGACGATGGCGTTGACGTGGAACAGCGGCATGGCCGTCATGAAGACGTCCCCCTCGCCGAAGCCGTGGTGCAGGGCGATGCCGTGCGCGTCGTAGAGCATCTCGTGGGTCAGCACGACGCCCTTGGGGTTCCCCGTGGTGCCGGAGGTGTAGACGATGAGCGCCGGCGTGTCGAGCCGCTGCGGGGGAAGGCCAAACTCATCCTGGACGGTGTAGGCCATCTCGCCGAATTCGGCGTCGTAGAAGCCGCGCTCGCACGACTCCCCGAACGCGACCACGGTGGCGGCGCCGGCCTTGCGGGCGATGGGGCCGACCCGCTTGGCGTAGGCGTCGCGCACGAAGAGAGCCTTCACCCCGGCGTGGCCCATGATATAGTGCAGCCGCTCGTCGTCCTCCTTCAGGTTGAGCGGCGCCACCGTGATGCCCGACGACCACGCGGCGCAGAGCGTGACGAGGGTGTCCTCGTGGTTGAACTCGTCCGCCGTCGCGATGCGGTCCCCCGCCAAGAGGCCGAGGTCCTGCATGACTTTTGCGGCGCGGCGGACCTGGACGACGAACTCCTGCCGCGACCAGTCGCTGCGGGTGCGCGCGTCGTCGTCGTAGAAGACCAGGAACGGCTTCTCCGGCGCCTCGCGAGCGCGGCGCTCCAGCAGGTCGCCGATGCCGTCCACGCCGAGGTCGAAGGCTGGCCAGACGTCGCCGTGGAGGTGAGGGTGGTCAACCCGGTGCGCCTGCGCGATGAGGTCCTGGACCGTCGACTGCACGCTTGCCGGACCCTGCCTGGCGGTTATGAGGCTTGATTCGCGGGAACTCCTGTGGATTCGCTGACCTCTAGAGAGAATCCTCAACGTTTGCCGCCTCCTGGGTGAACTGTGCTGCCCTACTCAATCCTGGACTCCCGCGGCCGCCTTACGATTCGCCCTGAGTACCGGCTGCTCTTGGACGGGCCTGTCGAGCAACTGGAGACGGAGGAGGGGATTCTTTTGAGGCCCGCCCCGAGCGCTCAAGAAGGCAAGGCCCTTGCAAGCGAACGCACCGGGGACGCGGGAACGTCACCGGATGCCGACGTCGCTTAGTCCGGTAGAGCAGCGGTCTTGAAAACCGCCGCCCGCGAGGGTCCCCAGGTTCAAATCCTGGCGTCGGCGCTCCTTAAGTGAGCAAATTCAGAGTTTTCCTTTGTTCGCACGCGCCACGAATTGTTCCAACGTCAATACCTCGACAAGTGCATGGTCAACGATATGCGACTTGAGCCCACCATTCACATACCAATCCCGAAGAGTCCAACCATCGCCGCCCAGGACCACGATGGCCTTGGAAAACTTGCCGTTGGATTTCTTGATTGCATCCGCTAGACAGATGACCTCGAAGGCCACTTTTTCCTCGGCTGTCCCTCCGCTCTGCTGCCATTTCTGGCTAATGAGGATAGATTGCCTGTTCTTGGTCGCAATCGTGTCAACCTTGTGCTTGCGGCCGTGGGGCTTCAGACCAATGACCTGTTGTCCTGTCGCCTCATAGCCACCCTGCTCCAAGGCAGGGAACATCATCTGCTCCAGCACCCATCCTGTGCGGGGGTTGCGTGGAACCACGTTTCATAGAGCGTACGGCCTAGTGCATAGAATCTTCGGTCTCAGATCCCGCGCGTTGCCAGCATCTCCTTGGCAGGAGTGCGATCCCCGCTGGAGCTAATCATGCGTGGAGCGTCCAATGTTCGTACCTTGAAACCGCGTTCCCTGTAGAGGGCGACGACCCGGGGCGTCGCATGGTTGCTCGCAATGACCGGCCCTTTGTGCCCGGCAAGCCAGTTGGCAAGGCGCACCTGGTCCTCCCACCGGAATCCTCCTGCCGCGTAATCCGTGAACGCGTTGTCGTATGGCGGGTCGGCGTAGATCAGGTCCTCTGGCCGCAATTCCAGCCTGTCAAAGTCCCCACACTCCATCTCCCAACCAAGTAAGGCCATTTTGTAGGCGGTCAAATCCTCGATGTATTGTGGCCGAACGTAGCGGCCGTGCGGTGTGTTGAATCCGCCTTTCTTGTTGAAACGACACAGACCATTGTAGCAATTGCGGTTCAGGTAGTAGAACAGCATGGCACATTCTTTGCTGCTTCCTTTTCCGGCCAGGACGAGTTCGTTGAATCGTCGCCGGTTCGAGTAGAAGGTTTCCGCATCGTTGCTGCCTGGGACAGTCAGCTTTAGGCCACGCCCTAGCCAGCGATAGAAGTTCACAACATGGGGATTGATGTCGTTCAACAGAGTGTGTTCAGGGCGCAACCCTAGCGCGACCGCCATGCCGCCAACGAAGGGCTCCACCAGACGCCTATGTTCGTTGCTTTTCCAGAGTTTTTGAAGCTCAGGCAGAAGCCATCGCTTCCCGCCAGCCCATTTCAAGGGCGGAGAAAGGAGCGGTCGCTCATGGACAAGAACCGCTCTGCGCATCCCAAACCGTTGCAGTGCCGCCTGCAAGATGAACCCTCCTAGACTGCTTCGCGGGCGTCCTGAAGGCCATCGTGCCGAACTGCGACCGTTTGCAACCGCATAGGCGGCGATTGCTCCACGCTACTTCGATCTTGGGGTCAGGTGCCGAGAAAGTTTCTCTAAAGGCCAACCTCCGTTCGATTCCACTTCTCCCAGAACCAACGTGAAGGCCCACGACAAGATGTTCGCCTTGTGTCCGACGCCGAGCGGCTCCGCCGCGCCATCGAACTTCTGGATGAACTCGTTGCAGGAGGATTCCTGGCCATCGACTACGAGTTGAAGGCCCGGGAAATCGTGGAAAGCTAGTCTCCGCTCTTCTCGCTCCTCGGCCCCGGCACGAAGTTCGCCAAAGCAACCTGTGCGCCACCGCCCGGCAACCAAGCCGCCGCGTTCACGTTCCCGTAGTCCTGGACAAACGTAAAGCAGTCTCGGAATGGCCTCTCCAATACCGTCCCAAGAATCGCACGGTTCGTCCCCGCGTGCCCGAACACGGCGACAGTCCGGCCCGTGAACTCCTCCAACAACCGGGAAAGCTCATCACGAACCCGCAGCGAGAACCCGTCGCAGGACTCCCCGTCCGGCATCGGCCTTGCAGCAGCGTCCGCCACCCAAGCGGCGCATTCGACAGGGTCCTGCTCCTCAATCTGCTTCCAGAACAGGCCCTCCCACCGCCCGTAGTCCATCTCCGCGAACCCGCGGCGGACCTCCAGCTTCATCCCGCGGGCCCGGGCCAGGGGAGCGGCAGTGTCCAAAGCCCGTTTCCGCGGGCTGGACACAACCGCATCCACAGGGGCATCCTCCAAGTAAGCCGCAATCGCCTCCGCCTGGTGCCGCCCCACTGGGGACAGGTTGACCTCCGTCCTGCCGACGAAGGCGCCGACGTAGGGGGCCTCGACCTCGCCGTGGCGCATGAACCAGAGGCGGGTCGGCTCCACAGGGCGCGGCAGGGGGCGGCCGCTCTTGACGCTACCCGGTGGGCTTTTCGGCGGGCAGGGTCTCTGTCGGGTGTGGCCACCAAGCCGCTGACGGGGCTGTTCCGCTACGGGGAGTCGGAGCTGGACCCGGCCATCCAGGCGGAGATTCTCCTGGAGTCGGCGCGCAACGAGGCGCGGGTGGCGGTGCTGGAGGTCATCCTGGCGTTCGGGTTCGGCCTCTGGTACGGCCTGGGCTCGGTGGCCTCGGTGGCGGTGGCGTGGTTCTGCCTCCTCACGGTGCTGCCGCTGCTGCTGGACAGCCAGCTCCGCCGCGCCGCGGCCCGGCGCCTTCTCGGGGTCTACCCGCACCCGCCGAAGCCGGTGGGCAGCCGGCCCCGCGCGCGCTGACCGCCGCGCTCACTTCGTCCGCGGCGGCTTGCGGAGCATCTCCAGCGCCTCAAGCTCCTCCTCCAGCGCCCCGGCGGCCCGCAGGGCCACGGCCTTGGCGTCGCGCACGCCGCGGTTGTAGAAGGCGGGGGCGACGTCGTGCTCGATGGCGTCGAGCAGGATGCCGGCTGCAAGGTCGCCGACCTCCTCGCCGCGCTCGTCGCGGAAGTAGGCCTGGATACGCCGCACGGCGTCCTCGCGCTCCTCCCTGCCCAGCCGCTCCATGCGGCGCGACGCGGCGGGGCGAGGATGAGGCTTTCCCCGACTCCAGCCAAACACGAATTTCACGAAGGGCCACGTGGTTTCGTGCGCTTTCGTGCAATTCGTGGTTTGGACGCTCGGGTCAACTGGACGCAGACCCTCGCCATGCGAGGCGGCCCTTCTCACGCGCCACGACGACCTGCAGCCCGGAGCGCACGCACTCGGCCTGCAGCTTGCGGTCGTTGGTGAGGACGGCGGCGCCAAGGCGGCGGGCGACCTCGAGGATGCCGTCGTCCCCCATCAGCCCGGTGGGCACGAGGTCGCAGCGGTCGGCGAAGCGGAGGGCCATCTTGGCGGCGCGGCCGGTGGCGCCGTGCCCCTCGGCGAGGCGCTTGAGCTCGCCGACGACGCTGGTGGGGACGTGCAGGGTGTGCGCGCCGACCAGGCCGGTCAGCTCGCCCTCCAGGTCGGTGCCCTCGGTGAACGGCAGCAGGATGCCGTTGGTGTCGAGGACGATGGCGGGCAGGCGGCCGGTGCCCAGGCGGGCGGGGCCGCTCACTTGAGGATCCCGTACCCGATGAGGCGCCAGCGGCCGCCGACGCGGCGGGAGACGGCGATGCGGTCGCCGGGCTCGACGGCCACGGGCAGCTTGAGGGCGGCCTCGACGACGTTGTTGGCCGACTTCAGCACCAGCCCGACGGTGGTGGCGGTGCCGACGTTCAGCATCAGCGGCTCCTTGACCTTGATGGGCTCGACGGCCGCCTCGTCCTCGGCGCCGACGACGCGCTCCAGGAGGGTGACCTGCATGACCATGCGGTCGGCGACCTTGGGCAGCTTGCCCGGGATGCCGAGGGCGCGGCCGACGAGGTTGTCCGCCTTGGTGACGCTGGGGTCCAGCTCGGTGCCGACGGCAATGAGGCCGCCGGGGCCCGCCCTCTCGACGGCCTGGGCGCCGCAGAAGAGGGTGACGACCTTGCTCTTGAGCGGCTTGTAGGTCGCCTTGCCGTCGGGGGTCTCGATGCGCAGGCCGGGCACGACCTCGATCTCGTCGCCGACGCGCAGGGTGCCGCGCGACAGGGAGCCGCCCATGACGCCGCCCTTGAGCTTGTCGGGGCGGGTGCCGGGCTTGTTGATGTCGAAGCTGCGCGCCACCAGGAGGACCGGGTCCGCCTTGGGGTCGTGCTGCGGCGTCGGGATGGTGGCCTCGATGGCCTCGATGAGGGCGCTGAGGTTGACGTCGTGGTGCGCCGAGATGGGGATGACGGGCGCCGACTCCGCGACGGTGCCCTTGACGAACGCCTTGATCTCCTCGTAGTTCTGCATCGCCCGCTTCTCGTCCACGAGGTCGATCTTGTTCTGGACGATGACGATGTTCTTGGCGCCGGCGATCTGCAGCGCCATGAGGTGCTCCTTGGTCTGCGGCTGCGGGCACTTCTCGTTGGCGGCGACCAGCAGGAGGGCGCCGTCCATCAGCGCCGCGCCGGAGAGCATCGTGGCCATCAGGGTCTCGTGGCCGGGGGCGTCGACGAACGAGACGCGGCGCAGCTTGGTGGCGGGGCCGGCGAGGCGGGGGTCGTCCGCCTTCGTGGTGTAGAGCGGGTGGCCCTCCTTGTCCTCGCCCTTGTAGAACGTGGTGTCGGCGTAGCCCAGCTTGATGCTGATGCCGCGCTTGATCTCCTCGGAGTGCTCGTCGGTCCACTTGCCGGAGAGCGCCTTGGTGAGCGTGGTCTTGCCGTGGTCGACGTGCCCGATGAGGCCGATGTTGACCTCGGGCTGCTCGAACGCCGGGGAGGGCGCGGCCGCCTTGGCCTCCGGCCTCTTGGCCTGCACCGCCTCGGTTTGGGCCTTCTTGGTCGCCACGGCGTCGCCCAGGAGGGTGCCATTCAAAAAGGAAGGGGTGCCCGCCATCGGGGCGCGCTCAGGAGGCGGTCCACAGCCAGGCGGCGAGGGCGAGGGCCAGGACGAGGGCCCCGACCACCAGGACGACGTCGCGGGGGGTGAAGGTCGCGGATTCCACGCGGCGACGACGCGCATGGGAGGTATTTGGCGCGTCTCGGACAGGGCTCGAACGGACGCTTCTGCCCGGCTCCCCCTGCCCTCCGCCGAGAACGCAGAGGGCGCCGGGACGGGGTCTCTGCGGGCTCGGCGTCCTCTGCGGATGGGCGGGCGAATGGCCCAGGCCAGATGCAGGCCGTGCTGCGCGCTACCGCCGCCGCACGTGCGCCGCCGCGGCCACCGGCTCGCCGCCCAGGCTGGCGTCGGGGAAGGCGGCCCAGACGTCCTGCCCCACGGCGTCGATGCCGAGGTAGTCGCCGATCCAGGGGTCGCCGAGCTGGTGCCGGCCAAGGTCGGGGTCCCACAGGGCGGTGGTGGCGTTCTCCTGTCTCCAGGTCGCCCCCGCGTCCACGCTCCAGGCGTGCGTGATGCCGGTGAGGCGGTTGTCGGGGTCGCCGGCGCGGTCGAAGTAGAAGGCGTGCAGGCTGCCGTCGCCCACGATGGCGAGGTTCGGCATGACCTGCGCGTTCTTGCTCGGCTGGTTTACCTGCACCGGGTCGCTCCAGGTCCTGCCGTCGTCGTGGCTGGAGCGCACGAAGACGTCGGCGTCCCCGTCGGGCGCCTCGGCGGTGATGGCCCACAGGGTGCCGCGGCCAGGGCCGGAGGTGAGGTCGTAGGCCATCTCGAACTCGGAGGGGCCCGCCTGCGCCTTGCCCGGCATCGGGGGCAGGGGCTCCATCCTCCAGGCCACGTTGCTGTCGGTGAAGGTCCGGCCGCCGTCGGCGCTGCGGACGAACATCACCTGCCCGCCCCTCGCCCCGCCCGGGACCACGACGCCGGGGGCGACGATGGGTCCCTTGAACGCGACGACGAGGGTGCCGGACGGGCTGATGGCCAGGCCGCGGCAGAGGATGTCGCCGGGGGCCTCGGGCGGCGTGACGACCACCACGGGGTCCGCGGTCCTGCCGCCGTCGCGCGAGCTGAGCAGGTGGCACGCGAGCCCTGGCCCCAGGTGGTTGAGGATTTCGTGGACGGCGCCATCCGGGGCGATGGCCATGCGGCCGAAGTCGGTGATGGTGCCGAGGTCGGGCTGCCAGACGAGGACGTCGGGCCAGGTGAGGCCGCCGTCGCGGCTGGTGGCGAGGAGGACCTTGAAGGTCAGCGTGGTGAGGTCGCTGCCAACCGCCAGCCCGGTGGGAGCGAGGGCCTGGTCGACGGGGCCGTTGTGGCCGGCCGTGCCGCCGAGCCTCTTGAGGTTGTACATCTCGACACCGTAGTGCAGCGTGCCGTCGGGGGCGAAGCGGAACATCGGGTCCGTGTTGCAGGAGTAGCCGTAGAAGGGGCTGGCGGGAGTCCGGTCCGCGAACCGGCCGCCGATGACCACGTGCGTCCAGTTTCCGCCCGCGTCGTGCGTCACCCAGAGGCCGTTCCACACGCAGCCGTCGCTGGAGGCGGGGTCCATGTCCTTGGCCGCCACCACGACGTTGGCGGGGTCGGTGGGGTTGATGCCGACCCACATCTCGGCCTTGGTGCGCGGCGTGTCGCTGAGGCAGGCGAGGCAGGTCTGGTTCCAGCCCGACGCCGCGCCGAGGGTGCAGTCGAGGCGCCAGCCGCCGTCCAGGCCCGCCGGCGGCGAAGGCGTCTCCGTCCCTCCCGCCTCTGCGGAGTTGGCCGGCCCTCCCGGCGTGTCCTGGACGACCGAGGCGCAGCCGGAGAGCAGGATGGCCACGATGGCGGCCCAGCGCCCATTCATGCATCGGAGGCCCCGCCGCCAAGGCTAAGGTTTCTGGTGGCAGCGTCCCACTTCACCGTGCCTGCGCTCCGCCGGTCCCGAGGTGCGGGAATCTGGCCCCGATTTCACGGAAATCGCCTACGCAGCTTCCTTAGAGCCTATTCGGGAAATAACGACAACCCTGTATAGGGC
>JAIVGU010000121.1 GCA_020201445.1 Halobacteriales archaeon | reverse complement strand
ACCCCGGCGTCCCCGCATCGCGGCTGGAGCAGATCGCCCTCGCCGTCGGCCCCCGCGTCCTGGAGGGGTGCCACAAGCGCTACGCGCAGCACCCCTACGTCATCGGGTCGTTCAAGGGCCTCCAGGTGGACCTCGTCCCCGCCTACCAGGTGCCGGCGGCCTCCGCGAAGATGAGCGCCGTCGACCGCACGCCGTTCCACACCGCCTGGGTCCGCGAGCGCCTGGCGGGGAAAGCGGGCGAGGTGCGGCTGGCCAAGAAGTGGATGAAGGGCGTCGGCGCGTACGGGGCGCAGACGGCGCTCGGCGGCTTCAGCGGCTACCTCGTCGAGGTGCTGGTCGCGCGCTTCGACTCCTTCGCCGGCGTGGTGGACTGGCTCGCCGCCGGCGCCGTGGTCCGCCGCATCGCGCTCGGGCCCGACCAGGCGAAGGACGACGTTGCGCCGCTCGTCGTGGTGGACCCGGTGGACCCGGCCCGCAACTGCGCCGCCGCCGTCAGCGAGCCGACCCTTGCGCTCGCCATCGACGCGGCCCGCGCCTACGGCGCCAAGCCCAGCGTGAGGTTCTTCGAGCCCGCGCCGCCCCGCGCCGAGCCGCCCGCCGCGCTGCACGAAGCGCTCGCCGCGCGCCACGAGGCGTGGATGGGGCTCCTGCTGCGGCCGCGCACGCCCCGCCTCGACATCGTGTTCCCCCAGTTCCAGAGGGCCGCCCGCTCCGTCGAGGCCGCTCTGGAGGCCGCCGGGTTCCCCGTCCGCAAGGCCACCGCCACGGCCAACGCCGCCGAGGACGCCGTCCTGCTCCAGTGGCTCGCAAGCGGCGCCGAGCTGCCCGCCACCCGCGTCCACCTCGGCCCGCTCGACGGCGGCGCGCCCAACGTCCTGCGCTTCCGCGAGAAGTGGGGCGCCAGCCCGGAGGCCGCGAGCCCCGTCCGCGTGGGGCTCAACGGCCGGCTGGAGGTCACGCTGCACGTCCGCCACCGCACCGCGCCCGCCTGGCTGCGCGACCACCTCAAGGCCCTGCCGCTGGGCAAGCACCTCCAGGACGCGATGCCCGACGCGCGGCTGCTCGACGACCCCGCGCAGGCCCCGCCGGAGTGGGGCCCCGCCGTCTCCGACCTCGCGCTGGGCCGCCGGCCCTGGGAGCGCTAGATGCGCCTGCACGTCGTCAGCCAGCACGAGCTGCGCGGCCGCCCCTCCCTCGTCGCCGCCTCCGACGCCGGCCTCGTGGAGGTTCCGCTCGACGGGGAGTTCCGCTGGCGGGTCGACGGGATGCGCACCTGCGTCGGCAAGGCCCAGGGCGGCGCGCACCTCCCCTGCCCCGGGCAGCGCATCGTCACGGTGGACGCGCAGTGCGCCGCCTGCAACGGCCACGAGTCGCCGGAGTGCGTCTTCGAGCCGCGCTGCCAGGCCGAGCCCTCCTCCTGCACCTGCGTCGCCTCGTTCAAGGGGGTCGAGCACGTCGTCTACGCCGCCTTCTACGGCCCGCTGCCCAAGGTCGGCCTCACGCAGGCGTGGCGCGTGGAGAGGCGCCTCCGCGAGCAGGGCGCCGACGCCTGGTTCACCATCCAGGGCGGCCTCGACCGCGCCACCGCCCGCATGACGGAGCGCGCCATCGCCCTCCTCTACGGCCTGCCCGAGCACCGCAGCCACCGCGAGGTCCTGCCCCTGCTCGCCCGCCCCGTGCCGTGGGACCTGGTGGAGCGCCGGGCCGACGAGCTGCGCGCCCGCCTGGAGGGCCGCTACGCGGTCGAGCGCGCGACCCACCGCATCGAGAACCACCCCGTGCAGCAGCCTCTCGCTGGGACGCCGCGCCGCGCCCCCACCCACGGCGAGCACGCCGGCACCTGGCTGGGCGCCAAGGGCAACCACCTCTTCTACACCGAGGCGCCGCGGCCGGGGCGGCTTGCGGTGGGGTCGCCTCCGATTGTTGGGCTCAAGCGGAGCGACCTGCTGGGGCGACACGTCACGGTACTGGAACAATGAACCCACTGAACCACCGAAGCTGTTTCAGTGGGACGCGGACAGACCGTGCCGCTCTCGTCGCCCTGCTAACCTAGGTTTAGTGGGTTCATCGTTCCAGGGCAGGGGGCGCGCGTTTCTCCAGACGACACCCTCATATCGCTCCAGCGGTCCACCAGAGGCAGGAACATGGCGGTCTCCCTCGAGCGGGTCAAGATTCCCGAGCTGCATCCGGCGGTGCGCGTCAAGACCTACGACGAGGCCATCCTGGGCTACACCCGCAAGCTCGCCGTCGCCGAGGCGATGCGCTGCATCGACTGCAAGACCAAGCCCTGCACCTACGCCTGCCCCGCCCTCACCCGGGCGCCGGAGTACATCCAGGCCATCGCCGCCGCCGACTTCGACAAGAGCCTCGCCATCGCCCTGGAGACCTATCCGCTGCCGGGGACGCTGGGGCGCACCTGCTTCCACCCGTGCGAGGACTCCTGCGTCGTCGGCTTCAAGGGCGAGCCCATCGCCATCTGCACCCTCAAGCGCGCCGCCTTCGACTACGGCCAGTGGCCCGCCATCGCGCGCCCGCCGCCCACCGGCAAGACCGTCGGCGTCGTCGGCTCCGGCCCCGCTGGATTGCAGGTCGCCTACGACCTCGCCCGCATGGGGCACGCCGTCACCGTCTACGAGGCGCTGCCCAAGCTCGGCGGCATGCTCACCGTCGGCATCCCGGAGTACCGCCTCCCCCGCGACGTCATCGAGCGCGAGCTGGCGAAGCTGGGGGAGTGGGGCGTCCAGTTCGTCACCAGCTGGCGGCTGGGCGACGGCCACACCCTCGACGAGCTGGCGGCGGCGCACGACCTCGTCTTCCTCGGCGTCGGCTGCCACGCCCCCAAGGAGATCCGCGTCCCCGGCGAGCGCAGCAAGGGCGTCACCCACGCCGTCGACTGGCTGCGCCGCCTCGAGCTGGGCGAGCGCTACGGGCTCACCGGCCAGCGCATCGTCATCATCGGCGGCGGCTCCACCGCGATGGACGTGGCGCGCAACGCCATCCGCCTCGGCGCCAAGTCGGTCCACATCGTCTACCGCCGCGGCCGCCGCGAGATGACCGCGAGCCCCGAGGAGGTCGTGCAGGCGCGCGACGAGAACATCAAGTTCCTCATGCTCGCCAACCCCATCCAGATCCTCACCCGCGACGACGGGCACGTCAAGGCCGTCGAGTGCGTGCAGATGGAGCTGGGCGCCCCCGACCGCGCCGGCCGCCGCACGCCGGAGCCCATCGAGGGCAGCGAGTTCCTCCTCGGCGCCGACCAGGTGGTCCTCGCGGTCGGCCAGAACCCCAGCCCGGTCGCCGACGCCCTCGCCGGCAAGGTCGCGCTCACCAAGTGGGGCGACATCGTCGTCGACCCGCGCTGCCGCACCACCCACCCCAAGGTC
>JAIVGU010000301.1 GCA_020201445.1 Halobacteriales archaeon | reverse complement strand
ACGGGGTAGCCGGTCTTCTGCGCGACGAGGGCGATGAGGCGGTGCAGCACGTCCTCGTCCAGCGAGTGCGACGGCGCGACGGGCAACCCCTCGGACGTGATGGCCTCGGGCCGGGGCGAGGCCGCCACGACCGCGAGGCTCTGCGGCGAGGGCTGCGGGTGGGAGGCGCCGCCGATGCGCTCCTGGACGTAGCCGGCGACCTTGGCCAGCGTCGGGTAGTCCTTGATCTGGATGCCTTCTTCCTGGGGAAGCCCGTACGCCTCGCGGATGGCGCCGAAAATCTCCGCCTGCTTCACCGTGTCGATGCCGAGGTCGGCCTCCATGTCGAGGTTGGGGTCGAGGAGCTCGCGGGGGTAGCCGGTCTTCTGCGCGACGAGCGTGACGAGCGATTCAAGGACGTCAGCCTGCGGCTTCGCACCCGACGAAACCGCGGATTTCGCGGATGCCGCGGATTGGGACTCCTCGTTCCGCGAAATCCGCGTCATCCGCGGTTCAGTGGGTTCGATGGCGACTGCGGAGACAGAATGCGGCGCGAGGGAAGCGGCCATGAGCTGCGCGGTGACGGGCGCGGGCTTGGCCTTGCGCGCCGGCGGGCCCTGATCGACGATCCGCAAGGTGCGGTTGACGACCTCGGTGCGCGCGCCGGGCTGGCCGGACACGTTGGAGAGCCACTGGGCGTGGCGGCCCGCGTCGGCCACGCGCTCGTCCTCGCGCGCGACAAGCTCCGTGAGGGTCATGGCGACCTGGCTGCCGAAGCCGGCGGCGAGGCGGAGGGCATAGCGCAGGTCGTAGGCGCCGCCCTTGCTCAGGTTGAGCGCGCCAAGCTCCGGGTCGGGCTCCTTGTAGTTGGCAATCGGGGGAAGCCGGCCGCGCTGGAGGCAGCGCAGGACGATGGCGTCCTCCACCCCGGCGCCCTGGGGGTGGCCGGTGAAGCCCTTGGTGTTCGCGACGACGACCTGGTTGGCGTGCTCGCCGAAGGTGGCGCGCAGGGCGTGCACCTCCGCCGACGCCGAGCCGCCGCGGGCGGGCGTGTAGGTCTCGTGCGACATGAACACGGTCTTCGTGGCGATGGCCGTCGGGTGGACGCCGTAGCGGGCCGCGGCGCTCGCCAGCATCGCCTGCATCTCGTCGGCGATGTGCCCCACGTCGAGGCGGCTGCCGTGGAAGGCGGAGTTGCTGATGCGGGTCGCCAGGAGGCGCGCGATGGGGCGCATGCCGCGGCGCTCGGTCTCCGGCACCGTCTCGACGACCAGGCCGACGGCGCCCATGCCGACGATCATGCCGTGGCGGCGGCGGTCGAACGGGAGGGCCGCCTGCGTCACGTCGGCGGTGGTCGTCGCGGCGCCCGAGGCGAGGAAGCCGGAGCCGATCCACTCGAACAGCGCGTCGGAGGTGACGTCGTCGGCGCCCACGACCAGGACGCGCTTGCAGCGGCCGGTGCGGATCCAGTCCTCCGCGATGCCGATGGCCTGCGTCGTGCTGGCGCAGGCGGCGTTGACCTGGGTGTTGGGGCCGCGCGCGCCGATGAACTGGGCGAGCTGGCTGTGCCCCATCGAGAGGACGTTGAACAGGAACTTGCGGTTGAACTCGTAGCGCTCGGCGGGGCCCGCGCCCGGGTCGAAGCCGGCGAACGCGCGCTCGAAGCCGTCCTGGAGGCGGCGGCGGGCGTCGGGGTCGGAGACGGCGCCGATGAGCTCCGTGTAGAGCTGGTGCAGCTCGTGCAGGCCGCGGCCGGCGTATCGGTCGGTGAGGTAGCGCGTCACGTCGCGGATGAGGTTGTCGTAGCCGGGGAACGCGCTGGCGAAGATGATGCCGGTCTCGTCGCGCAGCGGCTCGGGGAGCTTCCATTCCTTCGGGAGCCAGCCGCCCTGGCTGGTCTGGAGGTAGGTGCGCACCAGCGGGATGCCGGCGTCGTGCAGCGCCTCCAGCCCCGCCGCGATGGCGTACTGGAAGGTGCGGTCGAGCGACTCGGCGAGGTCCTTGCCGACGCCGTACTGGGCGATGTCGAAGCCGCCGCGCTGGCCGGCGAGGTGGATGACCTGGGCCACGTCGCTGATGGCCTGGAACTGCGCCGAGCCGTCGGTGCCCTTGTGGAGGCGGACGATGGTCTTGTCCACCATCTTCTGCTGCTCCTCCGGCGGGAGCGGGTCGATGAGGTTCTCGCCGCGCAGGATGCGGTCCATGTTGTCGTCGGCGAACAGCGGCTTGTGGACGCCGGGGAGGGCGACGCTGACGCCGCTGACGCCGATGTCGTCCAAGTTGAAGCCGAAGGCCTTGACGCGCTTCTGGAGGTCTGCTTCGCCTGACGGAACCACGAATTTCACGGATTGCACGAATCCGGGGTTCGTGTCATTCGTGGAATTCGTGGTTTGGGAGCGGATTTGCTCGACGGCATGCCGAAGCTCCGCGACCTGCCGGGCGAGGTCGTCCACGGCCGGCGACGACGCGGCCTGCGCTGGCGCCGCGGAGCGGAACCTCGCTGCCGGGTCACGGAAGGACTCGGTGTAGACCGCCGTGTCGTCGAGCGCGGGCAGCGTCGGCTGGAAGCCCCAGGCGCCGAGGAAGGCGAACAGCTCGTTGACGTGCGTGATGCCGCCCTTCTTGGGGTGGTTGCTGCCGATGGCGACGGCGTCCGGCTGCGCCTTGAGGATGTCGCGCACGAAGTTGGTGAGCGCCAGCTTGGGGCCGACCTCGATGAAGGTCCGCACCCCCTCGGCGTGCATGCGCTCGACGATCTCGATCCACTCGACCGGGCTCGCGACCTGGGTGGCGAGGTTGTCGCGGATCCACTCCGGGTCCTCCTTGTAGGGCTGTGCGCCGACGTTGCTCAGGACGCGGACCTTGGGGGCCTTGACGTCGAGGCGGGCCAGGACGTTGCGCAGGGGCTTGCTGGCGGGGGCGACGATGGCGCTGTGGAACGCCGCCGAGACGGGGAGGGACTGCGCCTGGAGGCCCTTCTGCAGCAGCAGCGCGACGGCCTGGTCGACGCCCTTGCTGCTGCCGGCGATGACCGTCTGGCTGGGGCAGTTCTTGTTCGCCGGGATGACGTACTCCGTCATGCCCTTGAGCGCCTCCTGCACGGCGTGCCAGTCGGCGTTGACGCTCGCCATCTTGCCGAGGTCGGGCACCTCGACGTGCGCCATCTCGCGGCCGCGGGCGGCGACGGCGTGCAGCGCGTCGGCGAAGGAGAGGACCCCCGCGGCGACGAGGGCGCCGTACTCGCCGAGGCTGTGGCCCGCGACGACGTCGGGCTGGATGCCCCACTGGCGCAGCAGGCGCAGGATGGCCACGTCGGCGGCCAGGACGGCGGGCTGGGTGAACTCGGTGAGCTGGAGCTTCCTGTCGCTCGCGGCCTGCGCCTCCGGCGTGTCAGGAGTGGGCCACAGGATGTCGGTGAGCTTGACGCCGTCC